>NZ_JBHVDI010000038.1:0-25005 GCF_042802875.1 Kocuria sp. NPDC057446
CCCCGCGGCCGGGCCGCCGCCCGGTGCGCGCGGCCCTGGGCCTGGCCGGCACGGTGCTCGTGGCCCTCGGGCTGTCCCTCGTGGCGCTGACCGGCGTCCTCGACGGCGCGGGCTGGGTCCCGGGCGCGCTGCTCGCCGCCCTCGCCGTGGTCGCCGCGACCACGACCTCGCGCGTGCTGGGGCTGCCCGGCCCGCTGGCGCCGCTGTTCGGCGCCGGCGCCCTGGTGCTCGTCCTCACGGTCCTGTTCCTGCGCGAGCCCGCGCTGCTCGGGCTCGTGCCCACCTCCGGGAGCCTGGCCCTCGGCGCGGATCTGTGGCGGGAGGCCGCCGGGGTCGTCGCGGAGCGGCCCGCCCCGTATCCGGGGACCGGGGCGCTCGGCTTCGTGGCCGCCCTCGCGGCGGGTCTCGTGGCCCTGTTCGTGGACACCGTGCTCGTGGCGCTGCGGCTGCCGGGGGTCAGCGCGCTCGGGGTGCTGGCCCTGCTGGTGGTGCCCGCCCTGGTGCTGCCGCAGAGCGTGGGTGCGGCCGGCACGGCGGCCGCCGCGCTCGCCGCCCTGGTCCTGCTCGGCGGCGGTCGGCGCTTCGGCGCGGTCCGGGAGCCCCGCACCGCCGCGGCGCCGGGCAGCTGGCCGCGGGCGCTCGTGGTGGGCGCGGGCGTGCTCGCGGTGACCCTGCTGGTCCCGGGTCTGGTGCCCGGCTTCGTCAACGGCGCGTTCCCGCAGGGCAGCGGTCTCGCCGGCGAGCGCGCCGCCGGGGTGGGACCGCTGCGGGCCGTGGGACAGGACCTGCGCGCCGCCCAGCAGCTGCCGCGCCTCGAGTACACGACGAGCACCGGCGAGCCCGAGCTGCTGCGGGTGCTCACCCTCGCCGACTTCTCCGGGGCCGAGTGGTTCCCGGACAGCACCGGACTGGACCCCGAGCTCGGCGACCTCGGGCCCACCCCGCTGCACCCCGTGGGCGACGGCCCCGGCACGAGCACCGCCGTGGAACTGCGGGACTGGTCCGAGCGCTGGCTGCCGCTGCCCTGGGCCCCCGTGGACGTGACCGGTCTCGACGACGGCGACTGGTCCTGGAGCCCCCGGGACCTCACCGTGCACGGGGACCGGGTGCCGCCGGAGGGCACCGCCTACGAGGTCCGCTCCGTCGCGCCCGACCCCACGTCGGCGCGGCTGCGCGAGGCCCCCGCGGCACCGGACTCCCCCGAGCTCGCCCCGTTCCGCGAGCTGCCCGGCGAGACCCCGGCCGCCCTCCGGGACGCGGCCCGGGAGCGGGCCGGGGACGCCCCGACCGCGTTCGACCAGGCCCTGGCCCTGCAGGAGTGGCTGCGCTCGGACGAGTTCCGCTACGACGTGGACGCCCCGCTCGAGCAGGGCTACGACGCCGGCGGCATGGCCTCCCTCGAGGAGTTCCTGGCGGTGCGCACGGGCTACGCCGGGCACTTCGCGCCGGCGATGGCCGTCATGGCGCGCGAGCTCGGCATCCCCGCCCGCGTGGCGGTCGGCTACCTCCCGGCCGGCGGCGCCGGCACGGGTGCGGCCGCCGGCGCCGACGAGCCGTTCGGGGACGCGGCGGAGCCGGGCGCCTTCGCGGTCATGCCCCGCGACGCGCACGCGTGGCCGGAGCTGTGGTTCGAGGGCGCCGGGTGGGTCCGGTTCGAGCCCACCCCCGGCACCGGCGACCTCCCCGGCTACGCCGCCGAGGGGCCCCAGGACGGGGAGGGGCAGTCCCAGGAGGGCGAGGGCACCGCCGAGCCCACCGGCGCGCCGACCGACGAGCCCACCCCGGCGAGCACGGCGGACAGTCCCGACGAGGAGGCGCCCTCCGCCGAGCCGACGGCCGTGCCGACCCCCGAGGCCCCCGCCGCCCCGGAGTCCGAGGCGGACACCGGGCCGGCCGCGTGGCTGCCCTGGCTCGCCGGGCTCCTGGCCGCCGCGCTGCTGGGTCTGCTGGCCGTGCTCCCCCGGCTGCTCCGGTCCCGCCGGCGCCGGCACCGGCTGCGGGTGCTGGACGACGCGCAGGCACCGGCCGCCCAGCGGGCCCTGGCCGGGTGGGCGGAGGTCGAGGACCTCGGCACCGACCACGGACTGGGCCGCGCCGCCGCGGAGACGCCGCGGGCCTACGTCGACCGGCTCGGCACCGTGGTGCCGGCGGCCGCGCCGGCGCTGGGGCGGCTCGGCCGGGACGTGGAGCGGGCCCTCTACGCGCCGGGCACCGCGGCGTGGTCGCCGGAGGCCGGCTCCGCCGAGGTCACCGCGCTGCGGGCGGCCCTCGCCGAGCGCGGCGGACCCGGCGCCCGGCGCGCCCGCTGGCTCCCCCGCTCGGTCACCGCCCGCCCGGCGACACCCCGCCGATGACCCCCGGCTCGAACGCCGAGTCACCCCTGGGCTCGCAGTCCCCCCGGATCGGCCGGAGGGACCTGCGAGCACACGGGGACTCGGCCCGGGGAGGCACGCTCGGCGCTCACGCGACCGGGACGCGCTCCTCACGCAGGAGGGGGCGGTGGCGGGGCGCCCCGGTGCGGGCGTGCGTGGCGTAGAGGGTGAGTCCCACGAAGGTGAGCCCGCCCACCAGGTTGCCGAGCACGGTGGGGATCTCGTTCCACACGAGGTAGTCCATGACCGAGAAGTCGCCGCCGAGCAGCAGACCGGAGGGGAACAGGAACATGTTGACGATCGAGTGCTCGAAGCCCATGTAGAAGAACAGCATGATGGGCATCCACATCGCGATCACCTTCCCGGAGACGCTGGTGGACATCATCGCCGCGACCACCCCGGTGGAGACCATCCAGTTGCACAGCACGGCACGGACGAACAGCGTCAGCATCCCGGCGGCGCCGAACTCGGCGTAGCCGACGGTCCGGCCCTCGCCGATGTCGCCGATCCGCGCGCCGACCTCGTCCGGGGGCAGCGAGAACCCGTAGGTGAAGATGATCGCCATCAGGACGGCCACGACGAACGCGCCCGCGAAGTTGCCGGCGAAGACCAGGCCCCAGTTGCGCAGCATGGAGCGGACGGTGACGCCGGGGCGCTTGTCGATCAGCGCCAGCGGCACCAGGGTGAACACGCCGGTCAGCAGGTCGAAGCCGAGCAGGTACAGCAGGCAGAAGCCGACCGGGAAGAGCACGGCCCCGAGCAGGGGCTGCCCCGTCTGCACGGTCACGGTGACCGCGAACGCCGCGGCGAGGGCCAGGATGGCCCCGGCCATGAACGCGCGGATCAGGGTGTCGCGGGTGGACATGTGGACCTTCGCCGCTCCGGCGTCGATCATCTTCGTGACGAAGTCGGCGGGCATCACATAGGACATGGCATGGCTCCGTTGCTGGACGGACAGGAGGACGCCGGGGTCCGCGCCGCACGTGCCCGGCTCCCGGCACCCCCGAGTCTGGCGGGGCGGTGTTTCCGCACCGTGTCCCCGCCCGCCCCCGGGCGTCAACTCGGCCTCACCGGAGCCCGGCGCGGCTGTGAGGCGGGGCCCGGAGCGGCCCGTGGCTAGCCCTTGCGCGCGGCGAGCACCGTCTCGTAGAGCTCCCGCTTGCCCACGCCCGTGCGCTCGGCCACGCGGCCGGCGGCGTCCTTGAGCCGGGTTCCCGCGGCCACGAGCGCCTCGACCTCGACCACGAGGTCCTCGGGGCGCGCGGCCTCGGGGGCGGGGGCGCCGGCGACGACGACGGCGATCTCCCCGCGCACCTGCCCCCGCCCGCACCAGTCGACGAGCTCGGCGAGCGAGCCGCGCACGACCTCCTCGTGCAGCTTGGTGAGCTCCCGGGCGACCACCGCCCGGCGACCGGCGCCGAACGCCTCCCGCAGCGCGGTGAGCATGACCTCGAGCCGGTGCGGGGCCTCGTAGAAGACCATGGTGCGCCGCTCGCCGTCCAGCTCGGCGAGCCGGGCCGCGCGCTCCGAGGACTTCCGCGGCAGGAACCCCTCGAACGTGAACCGGTCCGTGGGCAGGCCGGACACGGCCAGCGCCATGAGCACCGCCGAGGGGCCGGGGATCGCGGTGACGGTCAGGCCCTCGGCGGCCGCGGCCTCCGCGAGCCGGTAGCCGGGGTCGGAGACGGTGGGCATCCCGGCGTCGGAGAGGACCAGCACGGTGCCGCCGGCGCGGACGGCCTCGAGCAGCTCGGCGACCCGCCCGGCCTCGTTGTGCTCGTGGTGGGTGAGCACCTGCCCGCGCGTGCTGACCCCGAGCCCGGCGGTGAGCCGGCGCAGCCGCCGGGTGTCCTCCACGGCGAGCACGTCCGCGGTCTCGAGGGCCGCCCGCAGCCGGGGCGGGGCGTCGCCGAGGTTGCCGATCGGGGTGCCCGCCAGGACCACCTGCCCGGCGCCCTCGCCGCCGCCGGCGGAGGGGGCGGGAACGTCCTCGGGGGCGTCGGCCGGAGTGCCGCGGGAGGTGTCGCCGGGAGTGTCGTCGTCGGGTTCGGTGTGCACGGGTCCACTCTACGGCGCGTCCCGCGGCGTCCCCGGCGGGTCCGCGGGCGCCCGGACGCGTCCCCTACGATGACACCGTGAGTTCCTCGGTGCGCGCCCCAGTCCTGGCCCCGCGGCCTCGGCCGGGCGCGCCGGTGGGCACCCTGCGCCGGTCCCTGGCCCCGGCCGCCCTGCGGGAGCGGCTGCTGCCGGCGCCCGCGGCCGTGGCCCGGTTCGCCTGGCTCGCGCCGCTGCTGGTGGTCGTGCTCGGCGGTGTGCTGCGCTTCCACCGGCTCTCCCACCCGGACGCGATCGTCTTCGACGAGACGTACTACGTGAAGGACTCCTACTCGCTGCTGCTGCACGGCTACGAGCGGCAGTGGCCGGAGGGCGCGGACGAGCTCTTCGTGGCCGGGACCCCGCCCGATCCCCTGGACACCCCCTCCTACGTGGTGCACCCGCCGGCCGGGAAGTGGCTCATCGCGGTCGGCATGTGGCTGTTCGGCGCCGAGGACCCCGTGGGGTGGCGCTTCTCCGCGGCCCTCGTCGGGACGCTGTCCATCGCGCTGGTGTGCGCCGCCGGGTGGCTGCTCTTCCGCTCGGTCACCGTGGCCACGCTGGCGGGGCTGTTCACCGCGGTGGACGGGCTGCACCTGGTGCAGTCCCGGCTCGCCATGCTGGACGTGTTCCTCATGTTCTTCGTGCTGCTCGCGTTCGTCCTGCTCCTGCTGGACCGGGAGCACGGGCGCCGCCGCCTGGTCGCCCGGCTGGGCGCGCCCCCGGGGCGCCGCGTCCCGGAGGCGGAGCTGCGGCGCCGCCTGGAGTGGGGGCCGTGGCTGGGGGTGCGCTGGTGGCGGATCGCGGCGGGCGCCGCCTGCGGCCTCGCGGTGGGCGTCAAGTGGAGCGCCCTGTTCCTGGTGGCGGGGCTGGGCGTGCTCACGGTGCTGTGGGACCTCAACGCCCGCCGGGTGGCCGGGGTGCGGCGCTGGCTGCTCGCCGGGGTGCTCAAGGACGGCGCGCCGGCGTTCCTCGCCGTCGTCGGGACGGGCCTGCTGGTGTACGTGGCCACGTGGGCGGGCTGGTTCGCCTCGGCGGACGCCTACCACCGCACCTGGGCGCAGGACCACCCGGGCGAGGGCGCCCCGTGGCTGCCCGCGCCCCTGCGCTCGCTGTGGGCCTACCACTCCTCCGCCTACGGCTTCCACAGCGGGCTGGGCACCGACCACTCCTACGAGGCGCTGCCGTGGCGGTGGCTGCTCCTGGCCCGGCCCACCTCCTACTTCTACGAGGACCCGGAGCGGGGCACTGCCGGGTGCGCGGTGGAGCACTGCTCCCAGGCGATCCTCAACATCGGCAACCCGCTCCTGTGGTGGACCGCGATCGCGGCCGTGCTCGTGGCCGTGTGGCTGTGGGCCGTGCGCCGGGACTGGCGCTTCGGCGCCCTGACCGGTGTGTTCGCGGCCGGGTACCTGCCCTGGTTCCTCTATCCCGAGCGCACCATGTACTACTTCTACGCGCTGCCCGTGCAGCCGGTCCTCATGCTGATGCTCGCCGGCATGCTCGGCCTGGTGCTGGGCCGGCCCGGCGACACCGTGCGGCGCCGCCGTGCGGGTCTGGCCGTGGTGGGCGTGTTCACGGCCGCGGTCCTGCTGCTGAGCGCGCACTTCGCGCCCGTCTGGTACGCGGAGACCGTCGCGTACGCCGAGTGGCGGCAGCGGATGTGGTTCGCCGCCTGGATCTGATCCCGGCCCGGCTCAGCGCCCGGCGAGCCGCCGCTTGAGCTCCTGGCGCCGGCGCACCCGCTCGAGCGCCCGGTGCCGGCGGAAGGCGGTGGGCCAGGTGGCGGTCATGACCGCGAGCGCGCCCAGCAGGGCGAGCCCGGCCACCGCGATCGCGGCGTCGATCCAGAACTGGGTGGGGTACAGCCGGATGAGGGTGTCCGAGGCGCGGAAGGTCCAGGACCCGTCCGCGAAGAAGAGGGAGTGGAACAGCGTGAAGAACTGCTGCCAGCCGAGCACCGCGGCGACCGCCAGCGCCACCAGCAGCGCCACGGTCAGCCACGAGCCGAAGAACAGGGCGCCGGAAGCGGCCCCCGGGGCCTTCGCCCGCAGGTAGAGGCACGAGACGATGCCCAGCAGCGCCAGGACCGCGACCACGGCGAGCGCGCTCTGCAGCACGATCTTCACGTCGGTCATGTGCGCCACCTCGGAGCCCAGGAACAGCTGCGCGCCGTCCGCGCCCCGGAGTCCGCCGAGGAAGCCGGGCGGGGCCCAGTTCATGACGTAGTCCAGTCCGTAGGATCCGAACACCATCCGCTCCTCGGTGGAGAAGCCGTAGGAGTCCGCCGGGAAGCCCGGGCGGTGGTACTCCGCCCACAGGAACAGGGGCGTGGCCACCACGCGCACGGCCGCGGCCAGCAGCGCGAGCGGCAGCACGAGCACCAGGAACACCTGCTGCAGCCGGGGCAGCCGCGGCTCGTCCGCCAGCGCGTCCCGGCGCAGCGCGGCCCGGCGGCGGGCCTCCTCGTCAGGGTCCTCCTCGCCTGCGGCCTCGTCGGCCCCGACGGCGCGGGAGCCCCCGCCCGTGCGGCCGGTCGCCCCGCGCTGCCCGGCGCCGCGGCGCTCGCCGGCGCGCCCGTCGTCGCCCTCGCCGTCGGGCGCGCCGGCGTGCGCGGCGTCGCGGTCGCCGTCCCGGGAGGTCTCCGCGGGGACGACGGCGGGGAGCAGGCCGGTCCACACGGGCTCCTCGCGGCGCTGCTCGTCCGCGGGCGGGTCGGCCTGCTGCCAGGGGGCCTTGTCGTTGCTGGGGGTGGCCACGGGCGGGTCCTTCGGTCGGTGGGCGTCGGGGTCCGGGCGGGCGGGGTCCGCTCCGGCCGGTCCCGATCCTACCCACCGCCGGCCCGCTCCCTCACCGCGGCCGGGTGCTCAGCGGCGCGAGCTCACCAGTCGCCCTTCCACTGCTCGTCCGCGTAGTGCTCGAGCGGGATGTTCCAGTCGCCGTACCCGTCGTCGGGGTCGGCCTGCGGATAGCCGGTGCCCACGATCTCCACGACGTCCCCCGGGCGGAACACGTCGTGGATGAACTTCGCGCCCTCGGGCGGCATGCCCACGCATCCGTGGGAGACGTTGGCGGTGCCCAGCACGGGCATCGCGGAGGGCAGCGCCTGGTGCACGAACTCGCCGCTGGCGGTCAGCCGGGACACGTTGGAGGCCCAGAACGTGTCGTACCAGTGGGGGTCGCCCGGCTGCAGGTCCAGGGAGGAGGCCTTGAACAGGTACTCGGGGGCCTGCTCCATGATGACCTTCTGCCCGGTGGTCGAGGGCCAGTCCGGGTTGCCCAGGGTCACGGGGAACGTGCCTGCGACCTCGCCGTCCACCCAGGCGGTCAGCGTCTTCGTCCCGTCGTCCACCCGGGCGTAGTGCTCGGCGCCGGTCGAGAAGCTCCGGCGCAGGTCGTGGTTGCCCACCATGCCGTGGCCCACGTCGAGCCCCAGCAGGTCCAGGGACACCGTGATCTCGGAGTGCGGCGCCCACTTCTCCGCCGGGCGGTAGCGGACCGTCGTGTCCGAGTACCAGCGGAAGGCGCCCGCGCGGTCGCCGCCGCCGTCCACGGTGACGGCCTTCTCGACCTCCTCCTTGTGGACCACGGGCTCGGAGAAGGTGAACTCCAGGACCTGCCCGGTGCCGTAGACCCCGCCGTCCACCACGTTGAGGCGCGCGTCGACCTCCTGGGCTGCCAGGACGGTGGTGAAGGTGCTGCTGCCCGTCGTCGGCCCGGCCGCGGAGGCGGCGCTCCAGTG
The DNA here is from genome assembly GCF_042802875.1 of Kocuria sp. NPDC057446. Taxonomy (NCBI): domain Bacteria; kingdom Bacillati; phylum Actinomycetota; class Actinomycetes; order Micrococcales; family Micrococcaceae; genus Kocuria; species Kocuria sp. NPDC057446. The sequence goes on from NZ_JBHVDI010000038.1 coordinate 8,209, forward strand.
CAGCACGTACGGGGTGTCGAAGGCCAGGACCGCGGTGCTGGTCCACGTGCGCCCGTCGGCCGCGAGCTCCCCGGCCACCGGGTCGCCGCCGGCGGCGGGCACCAGCACGACGTCGGTCAGCTCGCCCTCCTCGGCGCGCACCACCACCGGTTCCACCGGGTTGTGCTCCACGGCGGCGTTCCCCGGGGCGACCGTGACCTGCGCGGGCGCCGCCGACCAGCTCGGCGGCGGCGCGTCCGGGGCGGTGGCGGCCGATGCCCGTGCCGTCGGCTCCCCAGCCGGCGCCCCGGAGGCCTGCGCGCAGCCGGTGGCGAGCAGGACCGTCACAGCGCCCAGCGCGGCCAGGCGCCTCGGAGCGGGCATTGATCGAGGGGCAGGGAACCCGGGATCCGGGCAGCGGGACAGGGGCATGGGGAACGGCACCTCGGGCGTCAGGGGGGTGGGAAATGCTGGGGGGAACGCTGGGGGAACTGCTTCCACGATAGGTCCACCGGCGGTCCCCGGCCCCACTGACCGCCGTCCGGTCACGAATGTTAACTCGTTCGTGACGCCCGTCCTCCGTCACGACCGGCGGCGTGCCCTCAGGACTGGTGCACCGGGGTGAGGCAGGCGATGCCGCGAGTGATCGGATAGACCGGGTGCACGCCGTCGCGGAACGGCCGGTCGCTCATCAGCCGGTCGGCGTCCACCGGGATCAGCGTCCCGCCCGTCAGGGGGCACCGCAGGATCGCGGCGAGGCCGGGCGTCAGGGCCGCCGCAGGTCGCGGCGCCGGCTCGGGCGCCGGCAGCGCCCAGGGCGCCGGGCGGCCGCCGGCCGGCGCCTCGTGCAGCCGGGGCGACCGGCTCTCCTGGCGGGTCTCGGCGTGGAGATCGTGCGTCGGCTGCGTCGTTGCAGGGACCGTCATGGGGGGACTCCTGGTGCTCCGGGGGGAAGAGCGGCCCGCACCGGACAGGTGCGGTCTGCGGCTCATCATAGGGCCGGAGCGCCGGTGCGCCGCGGAACCCGCCGGTGACGCGCGGGGCGGACGGAGGGCCGGCAGGGGCGTCGGAGGCCGCAGCGGAGCACCGCGGCGCGGCCTCGTTCAGCACCGCACGGTTCCGGACCCGGCGGGTCAGATCTGCGGCCGGGCGCCGTTCCCGCCCGCGATGGGCCGGCGCAGGTGCGCCCGCTCCAGCGATGCGGGCACCGGGACGTCGTGCCAGGGCTCCTCGGCGTCCGGTACCGGACGGTCCCGCTCGGCGCTGTCCACGGCGTCCGGCCGGCGACCGGACCGGAGACCCGCACGGTACCCCTCGGGGCGCGGCGGACCGGAGGATCCCTGCGTGGGCGTGGGCGTGGGGGGCAGGGAGACGTCCCGGAGCACCGTCCTCGGACGGTCGCGCACGGGCGCCGGGGCTGGGCTCTCCCGGACCGCTTCCGCCACGGCGCCGATGTCCTCGCGCCGCGCTCGCGCCTCGGGCAGCTCGAGCCGGACCACGCGCCAGCCGCGGGGCACCGTGAGCCGGTCCGCATGCACGGCGCACAGGTCGTAGGCGTGGGGCTCGGCGTGCCCGGCGAGCGGGCCGACCACCGCGGTCGAGTCCGAGTACACGTAGGTCAGGGTCATGACCGCGTCCCGCGTGCAGGTCTGGCGGGAGCAGAGGCGGGTGGGACTGCCGGGAGAGCTCATGGCCCGAAACTACCTCAGCGGGCGAGGCGGCGCAGACGGCGGCGCTCGCGCTCGGAGAGCCCGCCCCAGATCCCGAACTTCTCGTCCTTGCTCATCGCGTAGTCGAGGCACTCCGCCTGCACGGGGCAGGCCTCGCAGACGCGCTTGGCGTCACGCGTGGACCCGCCCTTCTCGGGGAAGAAGGCCTCCGGGTCGGTCTGGGCGCACAGCGCGTCGGTCTGCCACGCGAGCTCGCCCTCGTCCTCGTCCACGGCGTACAGCCCGGCCACGGCGCTCCAGTCGGAGCCCTCGTCGGCGGCGGGCGCCTCGAGCAGGTCCAGGGCGGGCGCCGCACCGGCGCCGGAGAGGTTCTGGACGGCTTCGTGGGCGCGCAGATAGGCCGTGGCCTGGTCGTCCAGGCCGCCGGCGGACCGGCGGACGTGCCGCTCGGCGGCGCGCGGGTCGACCGGATCCACGTACCAGTCCTCGGGCACCGAGCGCATGCTCCGTCGACGGGCATCGAGGGGGCTGGATTCCACGACCTGCTGTCGTGCGGCCTCTCCCATGACTTTCCTTCCATCCGACACGATCGCTCGGGTGCGGCGCAGTACGGGGGGCGCCGACCCTGTGCATCCCGGAGAACGTATCCTTGCTGATCGTCTGCCGGACTTCCCAATTACACGTGTGTAACTCGTTCGGCGTCAACCCGTCCCGGGTGACCGCCCATGCCACGATATCCGGGAAGGATGCCTTTGGGAGTAGACGTTTTTCCACGTCACGGGTCGATTCTCGACAGCACGTCGCAGACCGCGAAGAATGCGGCAGGACGCATACGATTTGCCGCCGTTCCGGGCGTGCTCTCGACGAGGAGGAACCATGGACACCCAGATCCCCCGATCTGTCCCCCGCTTGGTGGACAAGCTGCGGAGCAGCAGCCGTCCCGCCCTGATCTGGTACGGCCGGGACGGGGAGCGCGTGGAGCTCTCCGGGCGGGTCCTCGACAACTGGGTCGCGAAGACCGCGAACCTGTGGGTGGACGAGCTGGACCTCGAGGCGGGCGACGTCGTGGCCCTGGGCGACGAGGTGCACTGGCGCAGTCTCGCCGTCGTCCTGGCCTCGTGGGTCATGGGGGCCGCGGTGCGGACCGTCGACCCGGCCGGGGGCGCGGCCGAGCCCGGCGACCGGGCCGTGGTGGGCCTCGCCGATCCCGAGGGGTCTCTCCCCCCGGTGCTGGAGCGGGTGCCCGCCGGCGCGCGCGCGGTGGTCCTGGACCGACCGGCGCTCTCGCTGGGCCGCCGCGGCGCGCCGGTGGACGGGGACGTCCTCGACTACTGCGCCGAGGTCCGCTCCCACGCGGACGTGTACGGCGGCCTGGAGGAGCCGGCGCCGGACGGCCCCGCGCTGCGGGCGCCGGGCACCGACGGGTTCCTGCCGCACGACCGGCTGCTGCCGGCCGCGGGCGATCTGGTGGCCGACCGGGAGGCGGCGTGGGGCACGGCGTCGGCGGTGCACGTGCCGGGACGGCGGATGGACGCCGAGCTCCTGCTGCGGGTCCTGGCCGTGCTGGCCGGGGGCCGGGCCGTGGTCCTCACGGACCGCCCGGCGGACGCGGCCGACGACTCCTGGCGGTCCGTGCTGGCGACGGAGAACGCCGTGGCCTTCTGAGCCGGGCGGCTCAGCGCTCCCCGGCCGGCTCCGGGCTCTCGTGGGCGTCCGGGCCGGGGCGGGCCGCGCTGCCCGTCGGGTGCCGGACGTCCTCGCGGTGCGGGTGCCCGTGCTCCCCGCGGGGGTGCTCGGCGCCGGGCTGGTGACCCGTGATCAGGGCGATCTCCAGGGCCGCGGTGTCGGCGAAGTTGGGGTCCTCGTCGAGCTCCTCGGTGAAGACCCAGAAGCGGTAGGCGAAGTACCGGAACACGGTGCCGAGGATCGTGCCGATGATCGTGCCGGACACGAAGGACGCGTAGGCGCTCGTGAGCCCGAGCACGTAGTAGCTGAAGCCGAGGCAGCCGAGCTCGATGGCCATGCCGATGCCGTTGGCGACGAGGAACTGGATCAGCTCACGGCGCTTGTCCGACTGGCGCTTGTGCCGGAAGGTCCACAGCCGGTTGGCGACCCACGCGAAGACGATGGCCACGGCCGTGGCCACGAACTTCGCCTTGAGGTGCCCGTCCTCGAACACGGTGTGCATGAGGATCCAGGTGAGCGAGGCGTTGATCACGAACGCGAGGGCGCCGACGACGCCGAACTTCATCAGTTCCTTGACGAACAGGTGCCACAGGGCATCGAAACGGTCGACGAGACGGTTCACGCGGCTTCAGGTCTCCCAGGTGGTGAGGCGGTGGGCGCCGGGCCGGCGCGGCGGTCGACGCGCGCGGGAAGAGCACCCGCGGCGGACCTCGGCACATCCTACCCCGCCCCTCCTGCGCGGCACCGGAGAGTTACGGCACAGTCCCCCGACCGTCCCGGGGCATCGGCGGGTCACCGGGAGGCGTCGCGGGGAGGGCCGGCCGGGCCGGGATACCCTGGTCGGGTGAATTCTTCTGTGACCGCCCCTGTCGTCGGCGTCGTCGGAGGCGGGCAGCTCGCCCGCATGATGGCGCCCTCCGCCACCGCCCTGGGCCTCGAGCTGCGCGTGCTCGCCGAGGGTCCCGACGTCTCGGCGGTCGCCGCCGTGCCCACCGCGCCGGTGGGCGACTACACCGACCTGGACGCGCTGCGCCGGTTCGCCGAGGGCGTCGACGTCCTGACGTTCGACCACGAGCACGTGCCCACCGAGCACCTGCACGCCCTGCTCGCCGAGGGCGTCGCGGTCCGCCCCGGCCCGGACGCGCTGGTGCACGCCCAGGACAAGCTGCGGATGCGCGCGGCCGTGGAGCGGCTCGGGCTGCCCAATCCGCGGTGGGAGGCGGTCGCCGACGTCGAGGCGCTCGTCGCGTTCGGCGAGCGCACGGGCTGGCCCGTGGTGCTCAAGACGCCGCGCGGCGGCTACGACGGCAAGGGCGTCATGGTGCTGCGCACCGCCGAGGACGCCCGCGGCACGGAGCCGGCGCAGTGGTTCGCCCGCACGGACGGACCCCTGCTGGCCGAGGAGCGGGTGGGGTTCTCGCGCGAGCTCTCCGCGCTCGTGGCGCGCACCCCGTCCGGCGAGGTGCGGGCGTGGCCGGTCGTGGAGTCGATCCAGGTGGACGGCGTCTGCGACGAGGTGCTCGCCCCCGCCCCCGCGCTGCTGCCCGAGGTCGCGTCCGCGGCCGCGGACGCCGCCCGGACGCTGGCCACGGAACTGGGCGTGACCGGGGTGATGGCCGTGGAGCTGTTCGAGACCCCCGGCCGCGGCGCCGGGTTCCTGGTCAACGAGCTGGCCATGCGCCCGCACAACTCCGGGCACTGGACGATGGACGGATCCGTGACGAGCCAGTTCGAGCAGCACCTGCGCGCCGTGCTGGACCTCCCGCTCGGGGACACCGGGCTGATCGGCGGCGCCGCGGTGATGAAGAACTACCTGGGCGGGGCGAACCAGGACCTCTTCGGCGCCTACCGGGCGGCGATGGGCGCCGAGCCCCGCGCCAAGATCCACAACTACGGCAAGGCCGTGCGCCCCGGGCGCAAGATCGGCCACGTCAACCTCACCGGCGCCGCGGACGAGGTCCCGGACCTGCGCCGGCGGGCCTCCCGCACGGCGGCCGTGCTGCGCGACGGACAGGCCTGAACCGCGTGCCCCGCACGGCCCGTCCAGCCGGGACGGATAGCGTAGCCCCAGACCGGACCGCGATGGCGGCCCCCACCCGCCGAGCAGCCCAGGAGCACCAGTGAACGAGAAGCAGCAGCCCGTGGTGGGCGTCGTGATGGGCTCGGACTCCGACTGGCCCGTGATGGAGGCCGCCGCCAGCGCGCTCGAGGAGTTCGGGATCCCCTACGAGGCGGACGTCGTCTCCGCCCACCGGATGCCCACCGAGATGATCGAGTACGGCCGACGGGCGCACGACCGCGGGCTGCGGGTGATCATCGCCGGGGCCGGGGGCGCCGCCCACCTCCCCGGGATGCTCGCCGCGGTGACGCCCCTGCCCGTGATCGGCGTGCCCGTCCCCCTGAAGACCCTCGACGGCATGGACTCGCTGCTGTCGATCGTGCAGATGCCCGCCGGCGTCCCGGTCGCCACCGTGTCCATCGGCGGGGCCCGCAACGCCGGGCTGCTGGCCGCCCGGATCCTGGCCGCCGGCACGGACCCGCAGGCGGAGGCCCTGCGCGGGCACCTCCTGCGCTTCGCGGACGAGCTCCGGCAGACCGCGCACGACAAGGGCGCCGCCCTGCGCACCCGCCTCGACGGCTGACCCGGCCGCCCCGCTCTTCCCCCGCCCGCCCTTCCCCGCCGGAGCTGCCCGTGAACGGCCACACCCCCCGCGCTGCGCACGATCCCCGACCGCCCCACGACCCGTCCGCCGCGGACCCCGGATCCCGGGACCTCCCGCCCGGCGCCGTGACGGCCGTGCGGGGCGTCGACGACGACGCGGCGGTCCCGCCCCGGCTGACCGATCCGCTGCGCCACCCCCAGCACGCGGGGGACGGCACCCGCACCCGGCGGGCCTGGACGCTGCTGCTGTCCACGCTCGTGGTCCCCGGCAGCGCGCAGCTCGTCGCGGGCCGACGGGGCACGGGGCGCGCCGCCCTCAGGGTCGACGTGGTCGTGTGGGCCGCGGCGGTCCTGGCGCTGCTGTCCCTGGTGCTGTGGCGCACTCCCCTGGTCTGGTTCCTGACGAACTCGTTCACGTCCCTGCTGCTGATCGCCGGGCTGCTGGGCCTGGCGCTGGGCTGGGCGTACCTCTTCTTCGACACGCTCCGGCTCATCCGCCCCGGTCTGCTCGTGCCGCGGACCCGCCGGGCGGTGGCCGCGGCCACCGTGGCGCTCATGCTCGTCACCTCGGGCGGGCTGGCCTGGTCCGCCTACCTGCTGTCCGTGGCGCGCGGGGCGGTCTCCGACGTCTTCGGCGGCGGGCTGCCCTTCCGCCCCGCGGACGGTCGGTACAACATCCTGCTCATGGGCACCGACTCCGGGGAGGACCGCTCGGGCCGCCGCCCGGACTCCATGACGGTGCTCAGCGTGGACGCCGCCTCCGGGCGGACCGTGACGATCTCCCTGCCCCGCAACCTGCAGAACGCGCCCTTCCCGGAGGACTCGCCGCTGGCGGACGTCTATCCCGAGGGCTTCAACTGCGGCGACGAGTGCATCCTCAACTCCCTCTACACCGACGTCACGAACAACTACGCCGAGCTGTACCCCGGCGCCGCGGATCCCGGCGCCGAGGCCATGAAGGACGCCGCCTCGGGCGTCCTCGGCATCGAGGTCCAGGCCTACGCGATCGTCGAGATGAACGGCTTCGAGCAGCTCGTGGACGCGCTCGGCGGGATCACCATCGACGTCGGCGGTCGCGTCCCGATCGGCGGCGGCACGGACATGATGACGGGCCTGCCGAACGAGATCTTCGGGTACATCGAGCCGGGCGTGCAGCACCTGGACGGCTACCACGCCCTCTGGTACGCCCGGTCCCGCGAGGGCGCCACGGACTACGACCGCCAGGCGCGCCAGCGCTGCGTGCAGGCCGCGATGCTCAAGCAGCTCAGCCCCGTCAACGTGCTGACCCGGTTCGAGGACCTCGCGAACTCGGGCACGCAGGTCGTCGAGACGGACATCCCGCAGAGCCAGATCGGCTCGTTCGTGGACGTGGCGCTCAAGGCCAAGGAGCACGAGCTGGTGCAGTACGCCGCCGGCCCGCCGTACTACGACCCGTCCTTCCCCACCTATCCGGACTTCGACCTGCTGCACGAGGACCTGGACCAGGTGCTCGAGGAGGCCACGGACCGCGGCGCACGGGAGGCGGAGGCCCTGCCGGCCGGCACGGCGGTGGGCGCCGGGATCGCGATGACCGTGCCCGTCCCGGCGGCGCAGCCCCTCGTGGCGGCGCAGGAGCTCACCCCCAACGGCACCTGCTCGGTGCCCTGACCGGGCCGGAGCAGCGGTCGCCGGCGGCACCCGGACACGCCGGTACAGTGGGGACGTGGCGAACATACTGCAGTCGAACGCATGGGCCGTCTTCCAGCGGAACCTGGGGCACACCGTGTTCCAGGCCTCCGGGGACGGATGGCGCTACCTCGCGATCCTCGAGGGCGGCCGGGCCGGACGCTACCTCTACTGCCCGTACGGGCCGGAGGCGCAGACCCCGCAGGCCTTCGAGGCGGCCCTCGACGACCTCGCCCGCACGGCCCGGGCCGAGCGGTGCTGGTTCGTGCGGGTCGAGCCCGTCGACGCCGCGGTGACGGACGGGCTCGAGACCCCCGAGGCCTCGCTGCGCCGGCGCGGGCTGCGCCCGGCGCCCCGGCAGGTGCAGCCCGGGCACACCCAGGTCATCGACCTCACCCAGGACGAGGACGCGATCCTCCAGGACATGAAGTCCACCAACCGCAACCTGCACCGCAACATCGCCAAGAAGGGCGTGACCTTCACGGCCTCGACCGACCCCGCGGACGTCGACGTCCTGCTGGGCTTCCTCGAGGCCACGGCCGAGCGCAAGGACTTCGCCCGCCAGCAGGACGCCTACCTGCGCGAGGCCGCCCGCAGCCTCATGCCCGCGGGCGCGGCGGCGCTCTACGTGGCCCGGCTCGACGGGGAGCCCATCGGCGCCTCCCTGGTCTACGACTCCGACGACACCCGCACCTACGCCCACGCCGCGATGGACTTCGAGCACCGGAAGCTCTCGGCGGGGATCCCCCTGGTGGTGCGGATGGTCCTCGACGCCAAGCAGAAGGGCCTGCGCCGGTTCGACCTGTTCGGCACCGCGCCCGAGGACGCCGGCCCGGACCACCCGTGGCACGGCTTCACGAAGTTCAAGAAGTCCTTCGGCGGTCGCCCGGAGTCCTATCCCGGGACCTGGGACCTGCCGCTGAGCCGCGGGAGGTACGCGGCGTACACCGGCGTGCGCGCCGCCCGGGAGGCCGCCGTCGCGGCCCGCAAGAGCCTCCCGGGCCTGCCGGACCGGCTCCGGGGGGCCGCCGCCGGGATCCGCCGCCGGAAGTCCTGAGCGCTCCCCGACCGTCGGAACGGCCGGACAGGGCCGACCGGGACGGGACCGGCCGCCTCCCCGCGGTCCGCGTCGGGACGGCCGTGGTCCGGGACCACGACGCCGGGCCCCGCGTCAGCGGCCGGCCGCGTCCCGGAGCGCGGAGATGCTCTCGCCGACCACCCTGCGGGTGAGGTCCCGGGCCCGCCGGGCCCGGCCCCGGGCGGGACGCCCCGCCCCGTCGTCGTCCTCGGGGGCGTCGTCCTGCTCCCCGCGCTCGGGCGACCACGCGGGGACCGGCTCGCCCAGACCCAGCTCCGCGGCGACCGCCGAGCCCGAGGCCTCGGCCGCCGCCTCGGCGACATCCTCGGAGAACTCCCCGGCCGGGCCCCGCCCCAGCGGCATCTCCCACGGCCCCAGCACCGGCCGCTCCGCGGCGGCCAGCTCCCGGACCACCAGCGGCGCCTCGGTCTCCTCCGGGTCCCCGCCGTCGAGGCGCTGCACGCGCCGCTTCTGCAGCTCCACGATCCCGGTCAGCAGCAGGGCGTCGTCCACGCCCAGGTCCCGCCCGCGGCGGGTGAAGCCGAGGCGGTAGATCATCGCCAGCCCGCGCGTGTGCACGAACCACAGGTAGCCCAGGGCCGCCTCGCGGCCGTCCTCGCCGGCCTCGGTGGCCACGAGCAGCAGCGAGTCCTCGCCCAGGTCCTCCAGGAGCTGGGTGATGAGCCGGGTCCGCAGCCCGATGTTCGCGAGCACCCGGCTGCCGGCCGTGACCTCGCGCACCGTCACGCCCTCGGTGCGCAGGGCCGTGCGGCACCGGTCCAGGGTGGCCTCGGAGAGCCGCCGCGAGAGGTCCCGCTCGGTCTCCCCCAGCACCACCTCCAGCCGCCGCGGCTCCTCCGGCCCCGGGTCCGCCGCGGGCCGCGCGAAGCCGGCGGCCTCGAGCGCCTCCGCGGCGCCGGGCACGCGCAGGGTGTCGGCCTGGAAGCGGAGCAGGACGGCCGAGTGCTCCTCCCTCGCCCAGTCGGCGAGCGCGGCGGCGACCACGGGCAGGTCCTCGGGCCGGTGGACGTGGCAGTGCACGGTCCCGGCGACCACGCGCTCGGCCTCGGAGCGCAGGTAGAGCTGCGCGTAGCCCACGGTGCGCTGCTCGGCGTCGTGGACCATGACCCGGTCGACCCCCAAGGCGGGGCCCTCGGCGGAGACCTGGGCCTCGCCGATGCCCCACAGCTGCTGCGGGTGCCCGCCGGTCACCCGGACGGTGGCGTCCCAGGTCTTGCGGTTGGGACAGGGGCTGACCGTGGTGCTCACGTGGGGATCCTCCTCGTCACCCGGGCGCTCCGCCCCGGCTGGGGGACCGCGGTCGGCGCCCGCAGTTCGGCCTCCAGTCTAGGGCCGGGAGGGGTGCCCGGCGGTGCCGGACACGGCCGGGCCGGGCACGGCAGGACCCCCGTACCGGCGGACGGTGCGGGGGTCCTGGGCAGCGGCCGCGCGGGCCGGCGCGCCGGCTCTAGTGGCGGGCGTACTTCTCCCACTTGGAGGCGAGGTGCTCGGCCTCGACCATCCGCACGGTCCCGGAGCGGGAGCGCATCACGATGGACTGCGTGGTGATCCGGCGGCCGCGGTAGCGCACGCCGCGCAGCAGGTCCCCGTCGGTGATGCCGGTCGCGGAGAAGAAGCAGTTGTCCGAGGTGACGAGGTCGTCGGTGCTCAGCACGGCGTCGAGATCGAGGCCGGCGTCGAGCGCCTTCTGCTTCTCGTCGTCGTCGGTGGGCGCCAGCCGGCCCTGGATGATCCCGCCGGTGGCCTTGACGGCGCACGCGGTGACGATGCCCTCCGGGGTGCCGCCGATGCCCATCATGACGTCCACGCCGGTGCCCTCGCGGCAGGCCGCGATCGCGCCGGCCACGTCCCCGTCGAGGATCATCCGGGTGCGGGCGCCGGTCGCGCGGATCTCGTCGACGAGCCCCTGGTGGCGCGGGCGGTCCAGCACGCACACGGTGAGCTGGTTGACGTTGATGCCCTTGGCGCGGGCCACGAGGTGCAGGTTCTGCTTGACGGGCAGGCGCAGGTCCACGAAGTCCGCGGCCTCGGGGCCCACCACGAGCTTGTCCATGTAGAACACGGCCGAGGGGTCGAACATCGACCCGCCGTCGGCCACCGCGATGACGGCCAGGGCGTTGTTCATGCCCAGGGCGGTGAGGCGGGTGCCGTCGATGGGGTCCACCGCGACGTCGGAGGCCGGCCCGGAGCCGTCGCCCACCTGCTCGCCGTTGAACAGCATCGGGGCCTCGTCCTTCTCGCCCTCGCCGATGACCACGGTGCCGTTGAAGTGCACGGTGGAGAGCAGGGCGCGCATGGCGTCGACCGCGGCGCCGTCGGCGGCGAGCTTGTCGCCGGCGCCGACCCACTGGCCCCCGGCGATCGCGGCGGCCTCGGTGGTCCGCACCAGCTCCATCGCCAGGTTGCGGTCGGCCACGTTGTTGGTGCGCGTCTGGGTCGTTCCGGTGGATTCTTCGGCCACGGTGTTCCTCACCTTCGAGTTCACGTTCTGAGGGACCCCCGGGCCGGGCTCGGCCGCGGGCGCGGTCCACGTCCCGCCCAGCATATCGCCCGCTCCCCCGCGCACCGCGACCTGGGCCACATTGCGGCGGGGTGCGTCCGGGCTGGCCCGGCCGCGGGCCGGGTGCGGCCGGCGGACCCGGCGGACAGGGACCCGACGGACAGGGCACAATGGACGGGTGAGTTCCTCGACCCCCGACCGTTCCGCCGAGCACCGCCCGGCCGAGCCCCCTGCGGGCGCCGGCACCGCGGCCGGTCCCGGCGTGCCCGGTCCCGACGCCCCCGCCCCCGACGCCCCCGGGCAGCCGCTCCCGCAGCTCACCGAGAAGCAGGCGCGGCGGATCAACGCCCCCGTGCAGGGAATGATCATCTCCATGGCGGTCCTCCTCCTGCTCGTCCTGCCGTTCGTGTGGCTCCAGCCCCGCCCCGACGCCCAGCCGTACCGTCCCGACGTCGACGTCGCCCAGGAGGCGGCCTACGTGGCGGACGAGGCGCCCTTCACCCCGGTGGTGCCGGAGCCGGGCGAGGGCTGGAGCGCCAACTACGCCCGGTGGAACGGCGGCGCCGCCGAGGGGGTGCCCTACTGGGAGATCGGCTGGGTCACCCCGCAGGGCAGCTTCATCGGCCTGGTGCAGACGTCCCTGGCCAATCCCACGTGGCTGGCCCAGCAGACCGAGGCGCTCCCCGCCACCGCGGAGGTCGAGGCCGGGGGCGTGCCGTGGAACGTCCACGTCCGGGAGGAGTCCCGGAACCAGGACGCCCTAACCGTGTACACCGGCGAGGTCAACGGCTCCACGGTGGTGCTCAAGGGCGACGCGCCCGGCACCGAGCTGGACCGGCTGGCCACCACCGTCGCCGAGGACCTCACCGATGCCCCTGCCCCGCGAACCACGGAGATGCCATGACCCCGGACCAGCGCCCCGACGACACCTCGCCCCGCACCCCGGCAGCCGCCTGGCAGCGCCTGCGCGAAGGCAACGCCCGGTTCGTGGCGGGCGAGTCCATGCACCCGAACCAGGACGCCTCCCGGCGGCAGTCGGTGGCGGGCGGGCAGCACCCGTTCGCCGTGATCTTCGGCTGCGCCGACTCCCGGCTGGCCGCGGAGATTATCTTCGACCTCGGCCTGGGCGACGCGTTCGTGGTGCGCACCGCGGGGCAGGTCATCGACGACGCCGTGCTCGGCTCCATCGAGTACGCGGTGGCGAACCTCGGCACGCCGCTGATCATGGTGCTGGGCCACGACTCGTGCGGGGCGGTGTCCGCCGCGCACGGCGTCGCCGGCTCCGGGCAGATGCCCCGCGGCTTCCAGCGGGACCTCATCGAGCGGATCATGCCGTCCGTGCTCGAGACCCAGCGCCACGGCCGCCAGGACGTCAACTCGGCGGTCGTGGAGCACACCAAGCAGACCGCCTCGCGCCTCATGGAGCAGTCCCGGGTGATCGCGGACGCGGTCTCCAACGGCGACGTCGCCGTGGTCGGGGTGTTCTACCACCTCGAGGACGGCCAGGCGGAGCTCGTGCACGGGCACGGCACCTGGCTGCCGGGCCGCTGAGCCGGTCGCCCGGGACGGCGGCCGGCACCGCGGGCCGGGCGTGCCGGGCGTCACCTGGGGCTGTCCTAGACTGACGCCATGGCTGATACCACCGCAGAGACCACCGAGTACCGCATCGAGCACGACACCATGGGAGAGGTCCGCGTTCCCGCGAACGCCCTCTACCGTGCCCAGACCCAGCGTGCGGTCGAGAACTTCCCCATCTCGGGCAAGCCCCTCGAGCCCCAGCACATCGTCGCGCTGGCCCAGATCAAGAAGGCCGCCGCCCAGGCGAACGCGGAGCTGGGGGTGCTCGACGACGAGCGCGCCCGCGCCATCGCGAACGCCGCGGACCAGGTCGCCACGGGGCAGTACGACGAGCACTTCCCGATCGACGTCTTCCAGACCGGGTCCGGGACGTCCTCCAACATGAACACCAACGAGGTGCTGGCCACCCTGGCGAACCAGGCGCTCGAGGGCACGGACGTCGAGGTCCACCCCAACGACCACGTCAACGCCTCCCAGTCCTCCAACGACGTCTTCCCGACCTCCGTGCACGTGGCCGTCACGGGCGCGCTGATCAACGACCTGGTCCCGGCCATGACGCAGCTGGCCGAGTCCCTGGAGAAGAAGGCCGCGGAGTTCCAGGACGTCGTGAAGTCCGGGCGCACGCACCTCATGGACGCGACCCCGGTGACGCTGGGCCAGGAGTTCGGGGGCTACGCCGCGCAGATCCGCTACGGCATCGAGCGGGTGCAGTCCTCGCTGCCGCGGGTGGCCGAGGTCCCGCTGGGCGGCACCGCCGTGGGCACGGGCATCAACACCCCCGCCGGCTTCTCCGCCCGCGTCATCGAGCTGCTCGCCGCGGAGACCGGGCTGCCGATCACCGAGGCCCGCAACCACTTCGAGGCCCAGGCCAACCGGGACGGCCTGGTCGAGGCCTCCGGTCAGCTGCGCAACATCGCCTACAGCTACATGAAGATCAACAACGACCTGCGCTGGATGGGCTCCGGGCCCAACACGGGCCTCGGCGAGATCCTCATCCCCGACCTCCAGCCCGGCTCCTCGATCATGCCCGGCAAGGTCAACCCGGTGATCTGCGAGTCCACCATCCAGGTGTGCGCGCAGGTGATCGGCAACGACACCACGGTCTCGCTGTCCTCCACCAACGGGGCGTTCGAGCTCAACGTGGGCATCCCGGTCATGGCCTCGGCCCTGCTGGAGTCCGTCCGGCTGCTCGCCAACTCCTCGCGCGTGATGGCGGAGAAGATGATCGACGGCCTCGAGGCGAACGTGGAGCGCTGCCGCTTCCTCGCCGAGGCGTCCCCGTCCATCGTGACCCCGCTGAACAAGGCCATCGGCTACGAGGCCGCCGCGACGATCGCCAAGCACGCCGTGGCGAACAAGATGACGGTGCGCGAGGCGACGATCGCCCTCGGCTACGTCGAGAAGGGCCAGCTCACCGAGGAGCAGCTGGACCGGGCGCTGGACGTCACCACCATGACGGGCCCCAACGCCTGACCCGGCGCTCCCCAGCACCGAGGGGTCGCGTCCGGACGGAGATGCTGCGGCATTCCGTCCGGATGCGACCCCTCGCGTCGTGCGGCGGCAGTTCGCGCGCCGGGCCGGGTCAGGAGGTCACGGCCGGGCCGGACTCGTCGGACTGGGAGAGCTCCTTGATGAACTCGTGGCACGTCCGGGCGCGCTCGGCGTCCTGGCTCATCACCTGCTCGAAGAACTCGGCGATGTCGTCCCGGCCGGCGTTGCGGGCGTCCCGCACGTACTGGCCGTAGTCGTGGCCGGCCTTGAGCGAGTGGTACTGCACGGAGACCAGGTCGTAGGTCACGTCGTCGAAACCGGTCTGTCCTGCGGGCATGTCGTTCCTCCTTGCTCGTTCGTGCACGTCGGATGGACGTCTTCGAGTCTAGGAGCGCGTGCCGCCCGTCACAAGTAAGCACACTGTGTTTCTGTTCGCGGCTCCGCGGCCCCCGCTCAGACCACGAAGCGGGGCGGGCCGCTGTGCGCCCGCGCGGCGCGCAGCCGCTCGAGCTGGTGCGGCGGCATGCGCGGGAGCTCGTCCAGGGCGTACCAGCCGACCTCCAGCGACTCGTCGTCGTTGACCCGGGCCTCCCCCGAGACCCAGCGGCAGCGGAACGTGTGGTCCAGGAACTGGCAGCGGTCCCCGTTCGGGTACTGCACGGGCTCCCCCGCCTTGATCGCCACGAGCTCCTCCACGACGGCGACGACGCCGGTCTCCTCCAGGCACTCGCGCACCGCCGTGACCGCCGGCTCCTCGCCGGGCTCCACGATGCCGCTCACCAGCCCCCAGTTCCCGTTGTCGCTGCGGCGGGCCAGCAGGACCCGGCCGTCGTCGCGCAGCACCACCGCGGTGACGGCCGGCAGCCACAGCAGGTCGTGGCCGATCTTCCGCCGCAGGGACAGGACGAACTCGGGGGTGGGCATGCGGGCTCCTCGTGCGGGGTCTCGAAATGGGGGCTCCGGCCCATTCTGGCAGGCCGGCCCCGGTCCGAGCAGCAGCCGGCGCAGCGGCCGGGGCAGCGGCCGGGGCAGCGGTCGGGGCAGCGGTCGGGGCCGCAGACGCAGCCGCGGTCAGAACAGCAGGAGCACGCCGAGGGCCCCGGCGATCATGGCGGGGCCGAACGCCACCCGGGAGCGGGCGTCGACCCGGCGCAGGGCCACGAGCACGAACCCGGCCAGCCCGCCGAGCACGAATCCGGCCGCCGCCCCCAGCACCGCGTGCCACACGGAGGCGAAGCCCAGGCACATGCCGAGCAGCCCGGAGAGCCGGACGTCGCCCAGGCCCATCCCGTCCGGGTGGAGCAGGCGCAGCAGCACGTAGAGCCCGCCCACGAGCACCAGGCCCCACGCCATCCAGAGCAGCCGCACGGGCTCGCCGGCCACGACCGCCGCCGCCCCCAGCAGCAGACCGCAGCCGGGGTAGAGCGGGCGCACCACGCGGCCGGGCAGGCGGTGCTCCCGCACGTCGGTGCGCCACAGCCACGCGCACCCGGCCGCGAGCAGCGCGGTGCCGAGCAGAGCGAGCACCCCGGCGGCCCAGCCGGCGGCGTCGCCGCGGGCGAACTGCTCGGTCAGGAAGGTGCTCACACCGGGCATCGTAGCCCCGGACGCCGCCGGGGCGGGGCGCCTGTGGACGCCGTGCGGCCGTCCCTAGACTGGGGCCATGCACCGCTCCCCCGTCCCCGCGCCCACCGACCTGGACGAGTTCTGCGCGCTCAGCCGCTCCTCGCCGTGGCGCTGGGACACCGTGCGCTTCGTGCTGTCCTGGCTGACCCCGGCGGACTCCGCGCCGCGCCGCCCGGTCCGGGCCTGGGTCCGCCGCCCGGACGGGCTGCGCGTCGAGACCCTGGAGGGCGCCCCGCTCTACACGGCCGGCACGCGGGAGCAGTCCCGCGACGACTTCTACGTGGCCTCGACCTCGGCCTCGTGGCTGCTCGCCCCGCACCTGGTGGCCCCGGTGTTCACGGACTCCGGGCTCGTCGAGCGCCGGCCCGAGGCGGCCTACGGGGACCCGGTCTTCGGCGGCGGCCGCTGGCAGGCGATCCTCGACCCGGTCGAGCTGGCCGGGGACGCCCCCGTGCCGCCCTATCTGCCGGAGCGGCGGCCCTGCACGGTCGAGGACGTCGTCACCGGCACCCACCACGGGCGGCGGGTGCGCGGCGCCGTGGTCGTGCCCGGCCACGCCTACACCCCGACGACGCCGGGACACCCCCTCGCCCCGGCCCGCACGCGCGTGCTCCTCGACGAGCGGACGGCGATCTGCGTCCGCTCCGAGGTGCTCGAGGGACCGCTGGCCGGCACGGGCCACGACCTGCTGGTCGAGGCCGTGGACGAGTACTTCATCGACGATCTCTTCCGCTCGGTGCCGCTGGACCTGACGGACGTGAGCCGGCACCTGCCCTGGCCCGTCGGCCCCTGACGGCCTCCGCGCATCCGTGGGGACACGCGGGACGCCGGCGGGCCGGCG
>NZ_JBHVDI010000039.1:0-24848 GCF_042802875.1 Kocuria sp. NPDC057446
GGCCCCGGGCCCTCCCCGTGGTGTCCTCCGTGACCGGTTCAGAGCGTGAGCTCCTCCCGGACGGGTGGCTCCACCGCGATGTCGACGAACCGCGCCCAGTGGGGGCGCACCGCCACGAGCCGGGTGCTGTCCTTGCCCGTGGCGCCCGGGTGCCGGGCCTCCAGCACCTCGCCGGCGTCCCGCGCGGTGGGACCCTCCAGCACGGCGGCCTCGCCCTCGAGCTGGAACTCCTGGCCCGTCCCGGAGACCACCACGAGGGAGACCCGCGGGTCGGCGAGGAGGTTCGCGTACTTGCGGCTGCGCTCGTTCGTGCCGAAGACCAGCCGCCCGTCCTGCAGCGCCGCGAGATTGATCCACGCGGACTCGGGGCAGCCGGCGCCGCTGTTGGTCGCCACGACCCCGCCGCCGTGGGCGCGGACGAAGTCGATGACCCGGCCGGCGGCCTCCCGGGGGCTCAGAACAGGCTCCGCTGCGGCTCGACGAGCTCCGGGGAGTTGTTGCGCACGTTGCCGACCGCCGGATCCACCGGGTCCAGCACCCAGCGGGCGGCCGTCCGGTGCGCCTCGGCGCGCACCAGGTCCACGAGCTGCGGGGCGTCGTCCTCCCCCGGGCGCAGCCAGTCCCCCACGTGCTCGGGCGCCAGCGGGATCGGCATCCGGTCGTGCAGCTCGTGCAGCTCGGTGAGCACGGGGTGCTCGCCGGAGGGCTCCGGGGAGTCGGTGGTGAGGATGGAGCAGGACAGCAGCCAGGTGCTCCCGCCGCCGTCCCTGCCGGGCTGCAGGGCCCCGGAGTGCAGCTCCGTGCCCTCGGGCACCCGCCACCACTCGTAGATCCCGGCGAACCAGATGGTCTCCTCCGGGTCGGCCGGATGGACGTAGTACGGCTGCTTGCGCCCGCCCTTCCCGGCCCCGGGCTCCTTCTTCCACTCGTAGTAGCCGTTGGCCGGGACCGCGCACCGGCGGGCACGGACCGCCTTGCGGAAGGACGGCTTCTCGAGGACGGTCTCCGACCGGGCGTTGAACATCTTCGACCCGACCGCCGGGTCCTTGGCCCAGCCCGGGACCAGGCCCCAGCGGGCCACGTGCAGCTCGCGGACCAGCTCTCCGCCCCCGTCCCGGCCGTCCCCGCCCGTCAGGCGTTCGAGGACGATCGGCACGTCGGTGGTGGGAGCGGTGTTCCAGTTGGCCCGCAGCCGCTCGGAGTCGGCCTCGCCGAGGCTCTCGTCCGGGACGGCCCCGGTCTCGGCCACGAGGTCGCCCACGGCCCGGGCGATGACATAGCGTCCGCACATCTGCTGCCTCCTCGGTCTGCCCGGCCGGCGGCCGGGGCTCAGTCGGTGAGCGGCCCGTACCCCAGGTACTGGGAGTACATGCCGTACACCTTGCGGATCCCGCGCTCGACGTCGGCCACGGTGGTGCCCGGTCGCAGGTCGTCCACGGCCCCCGCGGTGGTGGGGTCCCAGTCCAGGTCGAGGGCGGCGTAGACGTCGGTGAGCACCGAGCGGATCGGTTCGGACTGCTCGACCACCAGCACGGTGCTGAAGTACCAGGCGCCCGCGACCACCCGCTGAGCGGTCCCGGCCAGCTTCACCTTCCGGCCCGGGGACGACGACGACGGCGGGTGCGTCCCGTGCACGCTGTGCTCGCCGGCGCAGTACTCGCCCGGGATCTCGCCGACGTCGGCCTCGATCTCGAGCTCCTCCAGGGCGGCCACGATCATGTCGCCGAACAGGCGGTAGCGGTCCTGGATGCCCGAGGTGGGGTCCTCGGCGGCCTCGAGGTGGTCGATGATCAGGCATCCGCCGTGGTAGGCGGCTGCCCGGCCCCCGACCTTGCGGACCAGGGGCTCGAAGCCGCTCTCGCGGGCGGCCCGCGCGGCGTCGGCGAAGCCCGGGCGCAGCTCGTCCCGGCGGCCGAAGGCGACCGTGGGGGCCGGTTCGTAGAGGCGCAGGACGGGCCCGCTGCGGCGCACGTCGGCGAGGAGGGTCATGGCGCTCTCGTAGTCCTGCTGGGCGCCCAGGGACTCGCGCTGGCGGAGAAGTTTCATGCTGGCCCCAGTCTAGTGGCGGATCCGGACGGTCCTGCGGCGGGTCACGCCCCGGCGATCCCGCTGCCGCGGAACCACCGGCCCAGGGCCAGGGCGCTGAGCTCCACCTTCTCGGCCCACGCGACCGCCTCCTCGTCGGCGGCGTCGGAGACGTGCTTGACCATCCGCAGCGGCACGCCCAGGTGCCGGCAGGCCACCGCGATCGCCCAGCCCTCCATGTCCACGAGGTCCGCCCGGGCGGCCAGGGCGTCCCGGGCGGGTCCGCCGGCCACGAAGGAGTCCCCGGTGGCGAGCACGGGCCCGTCGCCGCCGAGCTCGATGACGTTGTCCACGGGGATCCCCGCCGCGCGCAGCAGATCCTCGTCCACGTCGCGGTTGATGATCCGGGAGGGCTCGAGCACCCCGGTCAGCCCGGGCTTCAGGGCGCCGGCGCTGCCGATGTTGAGCACCGTCAGCTCCGCCCGGCGCCCGGGGTCCGGGCAGCGGGTCAGCACCGCCTCGGTGGTGCGCACCGCCGCGGCCGACATCCCGACGCCGGTCAGGACCAGGTCGATGTCCTCCGGGAAGTACGTGGTCTCCAGGGGGTGGGCGGCGAGAACGAGCAGCTGGGGCACCCCGTCACTCTATCCGCACTAGCCGCCGGCCCCGGGGGGGGGTCGCCGCGTCCCCACCCCGGAGCGGGGCTGCGAGCACCGGCGGATCTGACGTGCGAGCGGGGATCACGGCTCGTGCCGGCCCCGCAGCTCGAGGCGCCCGTCCGGGTGCACGGCGAGGTCGTACACCCGGTGCACGGCCCACTCCACGCGGGTCCCGGGCTGCGCTGCACGCTGTTCCACGACCAGCTCCACGAGCGGCGGCGCGGTCTTGACCAGCCCCGGCCGCAGCAGCGCGGTGACGCCCGGCTGCCCGGCGAGGACCGCCACGATCCGCTCCGGCGTCCCGCCGCCGGCGAGCGCGGACACCACGCGGTGGTCCAGCTCGTCCGGCTCCTGCCCCCCGAAGGGCTCGTCGCTCACCGCGTGAAGTACGTCATCGACGGGTCGGGCCGTCCGACGAAGCAGATCCAGCGAAACCCGTACCGGAGCACGTAGCTCAGCGCCTGACGCGCTTCCGCCTGGGAGGTCCCGAAGTCGAGGATCCAGTGGTCCCCGTCCACGAGCTTCCAGCGGCCGCCGACCTGACGGACCTCCACGGTGGCCGGGTCGAAGCCGATGCGGTCCTCGTCCGGCAACGAGCCCCGCGGGGCCTCGCCGTCAACGAGGTAGAACTCCATGGACGGGTCGGGCCGCCCCACGAAGCCCTGGGCGTTGAGCCCGTAGTGCGTGATGACGCCCAGTGCCCGGTCCGCCTCGGCCCGGGAGGAACCGAAGTCGAGCAGCCACATCCCGCTCGCCTCGATCTTCCACCGGCCGCCCGCCTGGACCACCTGCGCCGTGTTCGGGTCGAAGGGGATGATGTCGTGCCGGTTCTCGGGCACGAGCTCGGCGAACTCCGTGGCGCGGGTGACGTCCTCACCGCGGCAACCGTCGGCGGGGCACACGTTGGACCGGAGACAGGCACCGACCTGGACGTAGTCGGTCTCACCGCGCACGAGGATGCCCTCCAGGACGTGGGTGGCCGAGTCGAACACGGGCGAGCCCGAGTTCCCGCCGTAGGTGTCCAGGTTGGCGACGAAGAACCGGCGGGGGCTGTTGTCCCGCACGACCGCGCCGCCGGCGATCTTCTTCGGCAGACCTGAGGGATGCCCGATGACGTGCACCCCCGCCCCGTCGGCGATGCTGCCGGTGCGCCGCACCGTGACGTGACGGTGGTGGAGCACCGGCCGGTCGAGCTGGACGACGCACCAGTCGGTGCCCTCGGTGCCGATGGCGCTGCCGAGTATCCGGTGGCCGCGGCGGATCTCATCCTGGGAGAGCCGGGTGACCGGGACGGCCTCGTCCTGCATCTGGTAGCTGAAGACGAACCGGGTGGTGGCCAGGTTGCCGGCGTCCAGGCAGTGGCCTGCCGTGACCACGATGCTCGGATCGACCAGGAACCCGGAGCAGAAGGCGATCGTCGGCTGGGTGCGGAAGGGTTCGTCGGCGCACAGGCCGTACTCGTCGCCGATGACCGGGCCGTTGAGCGTGGAGGTGCCGTCACCGTTGTCGGTGATCTGGTCCGCGCCCACGAGCGCCACCGAGCTGTCGGCGTCGCGCAGCAGGGCGGTGTCGGTCACCTGGTAGACGTCCTGGCGGTCGTCGGTCCCGTAGATGACCCGCTGGCCGACGCGCAGCGCCTGGACGAGGTCCTCGTCCGACGCCAAGTCGAGCTGCGGTGACCGGGGCAGCTCACGAGCGGGGAGGACCGGTGCCCGAGGGCCGCGTGGCCGCGCGGTCGCCGGCGCCTGCCGACCCGCACCTGCCGCCCTCGCGCGCAGCTCCTGGAGCAGCAGCTCGGGGTTCACGTGCCCGAGCTCTTCAGCGCTCACGGCGTCCTCCTGCCCTCGGACCCCGTGCCGTTCGACGGGGTTCTCAGGGACATGCTGCGCCGGTGGGCGTTATGGCGGTGTTACCGCCCTCGGGGTCGGAACAGCCCGGTAAGCCGCCGGTCGGACTCCGCCTGCGCGTCGGGGTCGTACGCGCCGCCCGTCACGAGCAGCTCGTCGGCCCCGGTCCGCGCGATCAGCCGCTCCAGCCGGTCCCGGACCTCCGGGGCCGTGCCGTGGACGGAGCTCGTGAGGGCGTCCTCGACGAGGGCCCGCTCGCGGTCCGTGAACCCGTCCGGCTCCGTGGGACGGGCGGGGGCGAGGGGCGGGAACTCGCCCCGGGTGCGGGAGGCCGCCAGCGCGCGGGCCTCGGGCAGCAGCAGCTCCCGGGCGGCCGCGCGCGTCCGCGCGACCGCGACGTTGGCCGAGACCACCACGTGGGGCTTCGGCCACCACGGCGACGGGCGGAACTGCGCGCGGTACCGCTCGAGCACCGCGGTGCCGCCGCCGGGGCCCTCGCGGAAGAGCACCGGGCCGCCGAGCACCACGGCGAGTCCCGCCCGGGCCGCGGTCTCCACCCCGGCACCGGTCGCCAGGACGAAGACCGGTGTCGCGGCGTGGTTGCGGGGCCGGGCGGTGACGGGGGCAGCGCCGGAGAGGTGGGCGAGCAATTCCGCGAGGTCGTCCTCGAAGCGCTCCGCGGCGTCCCTGCCCGTGCGCAGCGCGGCCCGGACGGCGGCGGTGAAACCGAGCGAGCGGCCCACGCCGAGGTCGATCCGGCCGGGGTGCAGGGCCTCGAGGGTGGCCGCCTGCTCGGCGACCACGAGGGGCTGGTGGTTGGGGAGCATGATCCCGCCGGAGCCGATCCTGAGACGGTGCGTCCGGGCGGCCAGGGCGGCCATCAGCACCGCCGGCGCGGAGCCGACGATCCCGGGCACCGCGTGGTGCTCAGCCACCCAGAACCGGTGGTAGCCCAGCTCCTCGGCGCGCTCGGCCCGCGCGAGGACGCGGGCGAGACCCTCCGCCTCCGTGGAGCCCTCCCGGGTGGCGGCGCGGTCGAGGAGGGAGAGCGGGACGTCGGAGAGGGCCATGGTGCGCACAACCCGGGCGGTGGCGGAAGCATTCCGGGCCACCGCCCCTGGGGGGGGGAGCCCGGGGCCGGAACGGCCGGGGCCGGCGGTCCCGGAGTTCAGTCGGCGCGGTCGAGGGCCTCCTCGGCGGCGACCCAGCCGAGCATCGCGCACTTGACCCGGGCCACGAACCGGGACACCCCGGCGAAGGCCGCGGCGTCGCCGAGGACCTCCTCGTCGGGGACCACGGTGCCCCGCGACCGCAGCAGCTCCCGGAACGCCCCGATCAGCTCCCTCAGCTCGGCCCGCGTCATCCCCGGGGCCGTCTCGGCCAGCACGGAGGCCGCGGCCATGGAGATCGAGCAGCCCTCGCCCTCCCAGCTGAGTTGGGCCACCACCGGCTCCGCGCCCTCCGGGCCGGCGGCGAGCTCGACGCGCACGGTGATCTCGTCGCCGCACGTCGGGTTGTACTGGTGCGACTCCCCGGCCCCGTGCCCGGGTGCCGGGGCGGCCAGGCCCTTCCCGGAGCGCCGCTTGGCGTGGTCGAGGATGACCTCCTGGTACAGCCCGTCCAGCGCGCTCATCGCGTGTTCTCCACGCGGAAGTAGTCGCGGACCCCGGCGAGCTCGGCCAGGAACCGGTCGACGTCGGCGGTGGTGTTGTAGAGATAGGCGCTGGCCCGGGTGGTGGCGGTCAGCCCCAGCGCCCGGTGCAGCGGCTGGGCGCAGTGGTGGCCCACCCGCACGGCCACCCCGGCCGCGTCCAGGACCTGCCCGACGTCGTGGGCGTGCACCCCCGCCACGTCCACGGCCGCCAGCCCCACCCGCTCCCCGCCGGGGGGCGGGCCGATCAGGCGGATCCCCTCGAGCTGTCCGAGCCCGGCCGCGAGCCGCTGCCCCAGCTCGCGCTCGTGGGCGGCGACCCGCTCCATCCCGATGCCCTGCAGGTAGCGCACCGCCTCGGCCAGGGCCACGGCCTGGGCCACCCGCTGGGTGCCGGCCTCGAAGCGGGTCGGGGCCGGCAGGTACCGGGCTCCCTCCATGGTGACCTTGGTGATCATCGACCCGCCGGTGAGGAACGGCGGCATCGCCTCCAGCAGCCCGGCCCGCCCCCACAGTGCGCCGATGCCGGTGGGCCCGAGCATCTTGTGCCCGGAGAACACCGCGAAGTCCACCCCCAGGGCGGGCAGGTCCACCGGCAGGTGCGGCACCGACTGGCAGGCGTCCAGCACGCTGACCGCCCCCACCGCCTGCGCCAGGCCGACGAGGGCGGCGACGTCGGTGATCGCGCCGGTGACGTTGGAGACGTGCGTGAACGCCACGACCTTGGTCCGCTCCCCGATCACCTCGGCGGCGGCCGCGAGATCGAGGGCGCCGGTCTCGTCGACGGGGATCCAGCGCAGGGTGGCCCCGGTGCGGGCGGCCAGCTCCTGCCACGGGATGAGGTTGGCGTGGTGCTCGAGCTCGGTGGTCACGATCTCATCGCCCGGGCCCAGCCGGAACCGGGCGGCCGCCTCTCCCCCGCGCCCGGCCGAGGCGTTGGAGAAGGAGTAGGTGATCAGGTTGATCGCCTCGGTGGCGTTGGAGGTCCACACCAGCTCGGCCTCGGTGGCCCCCACGAAGCCGGCCACCACCCGGCGGGCCTCCTCGTAGGCGTCGGTGGCCTCCACGGCCAGGGCGTGGGCGCCGCGGTGGACGGCGGCGTTGCGGTGCAGGTAGAACTCCCGCTCGGCGTCCAGCACGGCCAGGGGCTTCTGCGAGGTGGCCCCCGAGTCCAGGTAGACCGACGGGCTGTTCGTCAGCAGCGGGAAGTCCTCCCGCAGCGCACGCACCTCGGGATCGGTCAGGGGCAGCACGTGGTTTCCTTCCATGCTCCGACACTGTACGGCCCGGGCCCGGACAAGACCCGGGCCGGTGCCTCCCGGCGTCACGGGGAACTGCGGCTAGCGGTGGCGGGGCCGGAGGTAGGTGTTGCCGTTCGCGTCCTTCTCGACCACGAACTCCTCCTGCAGATCCTGGTACCACTGCTGGGTCTGCTCGCTGGGCTGGTCCTGACCGCGGAGGTCGCGGGGGCTGCGCACGGCGGGGCCGTAGAACCGCATGGCGAAGTCGTCGAAGCGCCGGAACAGGCTGCGCCTGGGGGCGTGGTCGGGGTGCGGGTCCTTGGCCATGGTGTCCTTCCGGGTGGCGGTCCGAGCCTGTCCCCATGATCTCCCGGCGGGGCGCCGAAGGAGAAACCGGACCCGGTCCGCGACGGGCTCCGGCCGGGGGCCGCCCGACGCCTCCGGTCCGTGCCGTGCGCGCCCTGGCCGCGGCACCGCTCCGGTCCGCCCGGATGGGAGCGGTGCCGCCCTACGTCGCGGGTCTGTGCTCCGTGCCGCGCTCGTGCACGTAGGCGGCCATGGTGATCACGGTGACGAGCTGCAGAGCGACCACCACGAAGGTCCAGCCGCCCTCCGCGACGACGTAGACGGCGACCGAGACGGCCAGGACGACCGGCAGGACGTGCGGGACGGCGAGCGCGCTCGGGCGCTCGCCGGAGGCACCGGCGGTCTCCGGATCGGATGCGTCGCCGGGCTCGGCGGTCGGCTCCGGGGGCCCGGGCTCGTCGGCGGAGACGGCGGCCGGTTCGGTCTGTCGGCGTCGCGCCGAGTGGACGGTGCTGGCCAGCACGACGACGTAGAGCGCCGCGACGATGCCGGTGACGAACAGCATGACGGAGCCGTCGGCCTCGCCCACGCGCAGCCCCACGACCAGACCGAGGGCCACCGGCAGGAGCCAGAGCCCCAGGAGCAGCCTGTCGCGCACGGTCAGCACGAGGCCCTCCCCTCGTTCGACGATCCCCGTGACCGCATCCTCGCACCCGGTGGGCCCGCGTGTCTGACCCCTCATCCGGGGATGGCGCGGCCGGGGAGGCCGTGTCGGGGCAGCATGCCGGCGGACCGACGGCGGGTTCGCGCAGCAGGGTCTCCGTGACCGGAAGGGGCCGCCGGCCGTGCGGGACCGGCGGCCTCGTCGGGCGGAGCGGGCTGTGACGTCACGCTCCGCCGGTGGCCGTCGTCCGCGGCGCGCCGTGCGGTGGCGGACGGGCACCGGACGTAGAACAGGAGGGTGCCCCGCGCTCCCTCCACCGGGCGCACCCTCCCCCCAGTCCCCAGGAGCACCATGCGCACCATCCCCTTCTCCTCCCCTGCCCCGGGAAGGGACCCGGCGCCCCGCCGCGATGCCGCCGTGGGACGGTGGCTCGTGGCCGTGCCGCTGCACCTCACGCTGGCGATGGGGCTGCTGGCCGGCTGCGCCTCCAGCACCGCGTCCACCGCCCCGGGCACCGATCCTGGCCCTGTCCCGGGTACGGTGACGACGGTGTCCGCGGCCCCGTCGTCGAGTGCCACGTCCGGCGGCACCCCCTCGTCCACGGCCTCGAGGACCCCGGGATCGGTCACCACGGTCGCCCCGGCGCCCTCCTCGGCGCCGGAACCGTCGGAGTTGCCCGTCCGCGCCGTCTCCCCGCCCTCGAGCGCGTTCCTGGCTCTGGAGGACCTGCCGGTCGCCGCCGCCGGGACGATGTCCGACTACGACCGCGACGCCCTGTTCGGCGGGTGGATCGACGCCGACGGCGACTGCGAGGACACTCGCAACGAGGTCCTTGCCCGGGACCTGACCGGCGTCACCTCCGCCGACGGGTGCCGGGTCGACACCGGCACGCTCGCCGACCCCTACACCGGGGCGACCATCGAGTTCGTGCGCGGGGTCGCGACGTCCCACGAGGTCCAGGTGGACCACGTGGTCTCGCTGGGCAACGCCTGGGTCACCGGGGCGCGCCGGCTCTCCCCGGCCGATCGCGTGGCCCTCGCCAACGACCCGCTGAACCTGCTGGCGGTCGACGGCCCGGCCAACGGGTCGAAGTCCGACCAGGACGCCTCCGGGTGGTTGCCCCCGAACCGGGCCTTCGCCTGCGAGATGGTGGCCGTCCAGATCGCGGTGAAGTCCCGCTACTCCCTGTGGGTCACCGCCCCGGAGAAGACCGCCATGGCCGAGGTGCTCTCCGGGTGCCCCGACCAGCAGCTGCCCGGCGGCATCCCCTTCGGCGACATCCCCGGCGGCACCGGGGCGGGGCTCTCCCCCGCCGAGGTCCCGCAGGCGCCGGCGCCCGAACCCGCGCTCGCCCCCGCGGACGTGCACTACGCCAACTGCACGGCGGCCCGGGAGGCCGGTGCCGCCCCGCTGCTGCGCGGGGAGCCCGGCTACCGGGCCGCCCTGGACCGTGACGGTGACGGCGTCGCGTGCGAGTAGGACGACGGACGGACGAGGACCGGACACCGAACACGCCGCCCGCCCCGGGCCGGCGCCGGCCGGCGCCGGGTCTTCCCGGCGTCCTCAGCCCTGCCGGGCGGGCCGCAGTCCGGCTGGGCGTGCTGGTTCCGCCGCGCGGCGGTGCGGCAGCGCGTCCCACAGGGATCCCGCGGCCATGCCCACGAACCAGAGGCAGGGGAACCACCAGCGCCCGCCGCCCAGGTGCAGGTAGCACGACACGACGAGGACGAGGGTCAGCGCGGAGTTGAGGAACATCAGCGTCATCTGGTGCGGCACAGCGGCCCCCTTCACTGGTCGACGGCATGCCCTCCGCATCGTGGCACGGCGGTCCCCGTCCCGTCTGACCCCTCTTGGGTGGGCAACTCTCCGGCGGGCCACCCCGGTTCGCCGCGCGGGCCGCCTACAGTGGGAATCCCGCCCCCCAGCGAAGCAGAGGCACCCCATGAGCACGAAGGCCGTCGTCACCAGTCTGTTCCTCGCGTCCGGTCTCGCCCTGGCCGGCTGCGCCGGCGACCCCCAGGCCCCGGAGGAGACCCCCGCCGCCCGGACCTCGCCCTCCCCGTCGGCCACGGCCTCGGCGACGACGCCGGAGCCGACCACCGAGCCGACCGGCGCGCCGGCCGAGAAGCCGGCCGAGGAGCCGACCGAGGAGCCGACCGAGGCATCGAGCGGGGAGCCGGCGGAGGAGTCGTCCGAGGAGTCGGCCGAGGACTCCCCGTCACGGCCCGAGGCCGCTCCGGTGGAGCCCGTTCCCGCCGATGCGTGGTCCGCGTTCACCGGGACGCCCGAGGGTCAGCCGTACGCCGGGACCGTGTCCCGGATCGAGCAGCAGGCGGCCCAGGGCGGCGGGACGGCCCACCGGATCACCGCGACCACGACCGACCGTGCCGTGGCCGTCGAGATCTGCCGCTCCTACCAGTCCTCGATGGGCACCGGCCAGGCCCGGATCGACGTCGTCGACACCGTCGGGCAGCTCCTGGCCTTCGCCGCGGACGGTCCCGGGAGCTGCCAGGTCCAGGTGAACACGGACGTGGGGGCGCTGCCCTTCCCGGAGAAGTTCAGCTACGAGGAGGCCCTGGCCGCGTGGCGGAGCGGGGTGCCCTACTACGACGCCTTCTGCATCAACTACGACCCGGTGACGGAGGCCGGTGTCGCACAGTGCACGGGCATCGAGAACGGCACGGTGGACAGCGTGACCGGGGAGTACATCGGCGGCTGAGCGGCATCCGCACGGGGCGACCGGGTGTCGGCGGCGCCCCGTGCGGCGTATCCTGCCCATCATGGGGAACACTGTGCGGCGGGCGGTCTTCACCACCCGTGACCCGGCCCGGGCCCTGGCCAAGCTGGACGAGGTCTACACCCTGCGGGACGTGCAGTGGGTCACGGGCGGGGACCTCTCCATGTCCCTCTCCTCGACCGACGCGGCACCGGTGGGCTGCGACCGGCTGCGGCTGGGCGGCTCCTCCGTCCTGGGCACCACCGAGTGCGCCGACGTGGTGCGGATCGGCCATGTGCTGGACGGCGTCCTGAGCACCACCAGCGGCCCCGACCGTCTGCCGCGCCGGGGTCCGTTCCTGTTCCCGCGGCTCCCGTGCACCAGCTACTGGGCGGACCTCGACCTGTTCAGCGTCTCCGTGGACGGCGCCGCGGTGGCGGAACAGGCCAGGCAGCTGCTGGGGGCGGACTCCTTCCGCCTGCAGTTCACCGGCACCCGCCCCGTGAGCCCGGTCATGGCCCGGTACTGGTCGAGCACCGTGGCCCACCTGCAGCGCGACCTGCTGCCCAACACCCAGGTGATGAGCAGTCCCCTCGTCCGGAGCGAGATGACCCGGTCCCTGATCACCGCGCTGCTGCACACCTTCCCGAACACCTTCCTCCAGGGGCCGCCGGTGCCCGACGTCCCCGCCCCCCACCCGGCCGCGCTGCGCCGGGCGGTCTCGTTCGTCGACGCCCACCTGAGCGAGGACATCGGGCTGCCGGAGATCGCCGCCGCCGCGAGGCTGAGCCCCCGCGGAGTGCAGGCGGCGTTCCGCCGCGAGCTGCGGACCACCCCGACGGCCTACCTGCGCTCCGCCCGGCTCGAGGCCGTCCACCGAGATCTGCTGGCCGCCGACCCGACCACCGGGGCGACGGTGGAGGCCGTCGCCGCCCGCTGGGGCTTCACCCACCGCGGACGGTTCGCCGCCGCCTACCGGGACAGCTTCGGTCAGGCCCCGTCCACCACCCTGCACGCATGACGGCGTCGCACCGGAACCCGGGGAAGAACGACGTGACGGACCCGCTGCCCATCCGCCTGCGCGTGGCGACCAACGATCCGGAGGTCGCCGGCGACAGGCTCCGGCAGACGTACGCGGGGGCAGAGATCCGCACGCCTCGCGACGACCCCGCGTTCGCCTACCGCCAGGACGTGGACGGGGACGCCGAGCTGAGCCTGGGGCGATTCCACTTCGGGGGCCGTGGACGGGTCAACCTGGTCCTGGAGGACACGCTCACGGTGGTCCGACGCCGCACCGGCACCCACCGCTGGGAGGTCGACGGCCGGCGCGGCACCGGTCTGATGGTCATCCAGCCGCACGAGGCCTACCGGGCCGAGCTGGAGTTCCTGGAGGCCGACTCGCTGAACCTGCACCTGCCCGCTCTGCAGGACACCGCCCGCGCCGTCCACGGCGACCAGGACCTCGAGGTCGCCTTCGACCATCCCCGGCCCGCGTCCCCCGCGCACGCGAAGTACTGGGCCGACACCTTCGACTTCGCCCACGGGATCCTCACCGACCCCGCGATCTCCACCGTCCCCCTGCTGCGGGCGGATCTGCACCGCCGGATGGCGGTGGCCACGCTGGAGACGTTCCGCCTCTCCGGCGACCCGAGGACCCGGAGGATCTCGGTCGCCGCCCGGCAGACCGCCCACCGGCAGGCCGTCGAGTTCATGCACGCGTCCCTGTCGCTGCCGATCACGGTCGAGGACGTCGCCCGCCACGTGGGTCTGAGCACGGTCGAACTCGCCGGGGTGTTCCGCTCCCGGACGGGGATCACCCCCGCGGCCTACCTGCGCGGTCTGCGGCTGGCGGCCGCCCACCAGGACCTGGTCCGCGGCACCCCGGCCGGTGGTGGGACGGTGCGCGCGATCGCGCTGCGCTGGGGCTTCCCCCACGCCGGGGACTTCGCCCGGCGTCACCGGCACGCCTACGGCGAGAACCCGGCGCGCACCCTGCACGAATAGGCCCGGGAGAGCCCGACGGCGCACGGGCCCAGCGGGCGCTCGGGGCGCAGGCGTCTCAGGTCCCGCAGTAGGTCGTGTAGGCACCGAAGTCGTCCGGCGGGCCGGCGGCGTACCGTTCCAGACCGGGACGCTCCTCGTAGGGGGAGGTCACCGCCTCCAGGAGCCGTCCCAGCGGGTCGAGGTCGCCGTCGACGGCGGAGGCGAGGGCCTCCTCGACGAGGTGGTTGCGGGAGATGTACGCGGGGTTCACCCGATCCATCACGTCCGGGTCCGGGCCCGCGGCGCGCCAGCGCTCGGCCCAGGCGTCGAACGCCGGCAGGTCGAGGACCAGGTCGCGCGCGGCGTGCGCGCCGGTGCGGGCGGTCCCGCCCAGGGCGCGGAAGAACGAGGTCCAGTCGACGTGGTTCTGCTGGAGCAGCACGAGCACGTCGTCGACCAGGGTCGCGGCGACCTCGTCGTCGAGGTCCCCCGGCAGACCGAGCTTCGACCGCATCCCCGCCGACCAGGCCGCGCTGTACTGCCGCGGGAACGCCTCGAGCGCTCCCTCTGCCAGGGACACCGCCCGGTCCTGGTCCTCGTCGAGCAGCGGCAGCAGGGCCTCGGCGAGCCGGGCCAGGTTCCACTGCGCGGCGACCGGCTGGTTCCGGTAGGCGTAGCGCCCGCCGTGGTCGATCGAGCTGAACACCGCCGAGGGGTCGAAGACGTCCAGGAACGCGCACGGGCCGTAGTCGATGGTCTCGCCCGAGATGGTCGTGTTGTCGGTGTTCATCACGCCGTGCACGAACCCCAGGAGCATCCACCGGGCCACGAGCGAGGCCTGGGCGGCGACCACCGCCTCGAACAGCGCCAGGTACGGGTGCTCCGCCTCGGCGGCCTGGGGGTGGTGGCGGCTGACGGCGTGGTCGGCGAGCCGGCGCAGGAGGTCCAGGTCGCCCGTGGCGCGGGCGTACTGGAAGCTGCCCACGCGCAGGTGGCTGCTCGCCACCCGGGCGAGCACGGCCCCCGGCAGCAGGCTCTCGCGGCGCACCTGCCGCCCCGTGGCCACCACGGCGAGGGACCTGGTCGTGGGAACGCCCAGCGCGTGCATCGCCTCGCTCACGACGTATTCGCGCAGCATGGGCCCGACGGCCGCGAGACCGTCGCCGCCGCGGGCGAAGGGCGTCCGCCCGGAGCCCTTGAGGTGCAGGTCCCACCGGTGGTCCTCGGCGTCCACGACCTCGCCCAGCAGGAGGGCGCGGCCGTCGCCGAGGCGCGGGGAGAACGAGCCGAACTGGTGCCCGGAGTAGGCCTGCGCCACGGGCATGGCCCCGGCCGGCACGAGGTTGCCCACGAGCAGGCGGGCGCCCTCCGGGCTCCGGAGCCACTCCGGGTCCAGCCCCAGCTCGGCGGCGAGAGGCTCGTTGAGGACCAGCAGCCGGGGGTCGGCGACGTCGTCGGCCCGCCAGGGCACGGACAGCTCCTCCAGCTCCCGGGCGAAGCGGCTCTCGAGGGTGACAGTGGTCTGGGGTGTGGTACTCACATCGCCCACGCTACTCGGAGAACCTGAGTCCTGCCGGGGGGGGCGGCGGGACTCAGGAGCGCTCGGCGGCGCGCAGCACGGCCACGAGGAAGTCGCTGTCCTGCCGGAACGGGCGCAGGTCCCAGGTGGACAGCAGCAGGTCGGGCACGAGGCCCGCCCGCTCGGCGTCCGCCAGGAACTCCGGGAACGGGTAGCCCCGGCCGGCACCGAAGCCCACGGCCGCCCGCCCGTCGGCCGCCAGGTGCCCACGGAAGCGGCGCAGCACCTCGATGCGTGTGCTGGGGGCCAGGAAGGCCATCACGTTGCCGGCGCAGACGACGGCGTCGAAGGGCTCCGGGACGCCGCGGGCGGACAGGTCCAGCTCCGCCAGGTCCCCCACCATCCACCGGGGTCCGGGGTGGTCCTCCTCGGCGGCGACGACCAGGGCAGGGTCGACGTCGACCCCGACGACAGTGTGCCCGCGGCGGTGCAGGTGGCCGCCCAGCCGGCCGGGCCCGCAACCGGCGTCGAGGATCCGTGACCCGGGCGGGACCAAGGCCTCGACCAGCCGCGCCTCCCCCACGATGTCCTCACCGGCGGCCGCCAGGGCCCGGAACCGCTCCACGTACCACGAGGAGTGTCCGGGGTCCTCCCGCACCTTCTGCATCCACACGCTCTGCTCGACCACCTCGTCAGGGTACCGCCCGCCGTGCGAGGTTCCACGCGGACGCCGTGCGGAAGGGGCGCGGTCAGCCGTCGTCCTCGACGAGCTCGCCCTCCCATGCCTCCCGGCCCTCGTGGACGGCGAAGACCGCGATGACGAATCCTGCGACCGGGTCCACCCAGGCGGCACCGGTGAGCCCGAAGACGACCAGCCCGGCAAGGGTGGAGACGGAGAGCAGGACGCAGATCCTGGTCTCCGCGGCATCGGCCAGGATGAGGTTGTCACCGAGCTCGGTGCCGACCTTCTTCTTCGCCGCGGCCAGGACCGGCATGACGATCAGGGACAGGGCCAGGACCGCGACGCTCACGGGTGACGATCCGGGGGTCTCGCCCGCGAGCAGGGAGCGGATGCCCTCGACGGTGACGTAGGCGGCGAGGAGGAAGAACGTCACTGCCACCAGGCGCAGGGTGATCCTCTCCTTGCGCTCGTCCGTCCCGCCGTGGCGCAGGCGCGCGGACAGGCGCAGCGCCACCAGCACCGCGGCGATGGACTCGATGCCGGAGTCGATGCCGAAGCCCACCACCGAGACGAGACCGGCGAGCAGGCCGGCGGTGATCGCGACGGCGCCCTCGACGACGTTGTAGCCGACGGTGAACTGGGCCAGCCGCAGACCCCGGCGCGTCAGGCGTTCGGTCTCGGTGGGTGTCAGGGTTCCGGGTGCGCTCACCGGCCGGCTCCCTCGGGGCGGCCGACGGCGGAGCCTAGCGCGGGCCGGGAGCCGGTGGCCGCCGACGGCGTCTCCGCCGCGGCCGGGAACTCCGGCAGCTCCGGCAGCGGCGGGACGTGGATCATCTGCCGCCTCCCGGCCCGCTCTTCCTCTTCTGCCTGCATTTTCACGGTACCGCGCGAGGTGGGGCTTGTGGCAAGACCCCCGGCGCACGGCAGAATGCTCGGGCCGGGACCGGGACCGGGACCTGCGGACGGAGGCACAACAGATGGACGAGCATGCGGTGGTGGTCGTCGGCGGAGGACCGACCGGACTGATGCTGGCAGGAGAGCTGGGGTTGGCGGGGATCGACGTCGTCGTCGTCGAACGGCGGG
The DNA here is from genome assembly GCF_042802875.1 of Kocuria sp. NPDC057446. Classification (NCBI taxonomy): domain Bacteria; kingdom Bacillati; phylum Actinomycetota; class Actinomycetes; order Micrococcales; family Micrococcaceae; genus Kocuria; species Kocuria sp. NPDC057446. Next base: position 16,377 of record NZ_JBHVDI010000039.1, read on the forward strand.
CCGGCCAGGACCTCGTCGGCTCGCGCGCCGGTGGTCTGCACGCGCGGACGATCGAGGTCCTCGACCAGCGCGGCATCGCCGACCGGTTCCTCGCGGAGGGAACAACCGCTCAGGTGGCCGGGTTCGCCGGAGTTCCCCTGGACATCAGCGACTTCCCGACCCGTCATCCCTACGGTCTCGCACTGTGGCAGGAGCACATCGAACGGATCCTGGCCGACTGGGTCCGGGAGCTGGGAGTGCCCGTCCGCTACGGGAACGAGGTCGCGGGCCTGGCGCAGGACGACGCCGGCGTCGACGTCGAGCTGTCCGGCGGCCGCCGGCTGCGGGCGCGGTACCTCGTCGGGTGCGACGGTGGGCGCAGCGTCGTCCGCAGGACGGTGGGCGTCCCGTTCCCCGGGTGGGACCCGACGACGAGCAGCCTGCTCGCCGAGGTGGAGCTGACCGAGGAGCCGGACTGGGGCATCCACCAGGACGGCGTCGGCAAGCATGCCTTCCGCCGGCCCGAGGACGGAGGACCGGTCGGGGTCATGGTGACCGAGCGGCATGTCCTCTCCGGTCGGGAGCCGACTCTGCGGGACCTCCGCGACGCGCTCGTCGCCGTGTACGGGACCGACTACGGGGCCCACAGCCCCGTGTGGATCACCCGGTTCACCGACATGACCCGGCAGGCGGCGTCCTACCGGATCGGGCGGGTGCTGCTGGCCGGCGACGCCGCGCACGTGCACGCCCCGGACGGTGGACAGGGTCTCAACACCGGTGTCCAGGACGCGGTGAACCTGGGCTGGAAGATGGCCCAGGTCCTGGAAGGGGTCTCGCCGGAGCGCCTTCTGGACAGCTACCACGCCGAGCGCCACCCGGTCACGGCGCGCGTGCTCCGCACCACGATGGCCCAGGTGGCGCTGCGGCGTCCCGACGAACGCATCCGGGCCGTGACGGACACGATCGCCGAGCTGCTGAGCATGGACGAGCCACGGCGGCGGTACGCCGCGATGATGTCCGGCCTGGACATCCACTACGACCTCGGTGCGGGACACCCGCTGCTCGGGCGGCGCATGCCCGATCTCGACCTCCGCACGGCCGACGGCCCGACGCCGGTCTACCGCCTCCTGCACGAGGCCCGGCCGGTGCTGCTCGACCTCGGCACCCCCGGCGGCATCGGCGTCGGGGCCTGGGCGGACCGCGTCCGGCTGGTCACCGCAGTGCACCGCGGCAGCTGGGAGCTTCCAGTCCTCGGGCCCGTTCCCGCTCCCACCGCCGTGCTGGTCCGGCCGGACGGGCACGTCGCCTGGGTGGGCGACGGGAGCACGTCAGGTCTCGAGGCCGCGCTCACCACCTGGTTCGGTCCTCCTCCCGGGGCCCGTGCCCTCAGCGGAGATCGAACCGGTCGAGCTCCATGACCTTGACCCATGCGGCGACGAAGTCGCGCACGAACTTCTCCCGGGCGTCGTCGCCGGCGTAGACCTCCGAGATCGCCCGCAGCTGGGAGTGCGAACCGAAGACCAGATCGGCCGCGGTGGCCGTCCACAGGAGCTCGTCCGTGGCGAGATCGCGGATCTCGAAGACGTCCTCCGAGGGCCCGGACTCCCGCCACTCCGTGCCGGCGGCGAGCAGGTTGACGAAGAAGTCGTTGGTCAGCGCCTCCTTCCGGTCGGTGAGGACGCCGTGCGCCGACTGCCCGTGGTTCGTGCCCAGACTCCGCATGCCGCCGACCAGGACCGTCATCTCGGGGGCGGTGAGGTTGAGCATGTAGGCGCGGTCGAGCAGCAGCGTCTCGGGCGAGAGCCGCACGTCGGACTTCACGAAGTTCCGGAAGCCGTCGGCCTGCGGCTCGAGCACGGCGAAGGATTCGACGTCGGTCTGCTCCTGCGTGGCGTCCGTGCGCCCGGGCCGGAACGGGACCTGGACCGGGTGACCGGCGTTGCGGGCCGCCTGCTCGACGGCCGCGCAGCCGCCGAGCACGATCAGGTCGGCCAGCGAGATCCTCGTGCCGTCGGACCGGGCACCGTTGAAGTCCTCCTGGACCTGCTCGAGGACGGTCAGCACCTCGGACAGCTGCTCCGGCTCGTTCACCTCCCAGCCGCGCTGCGGCTCGAGCCGGATGCGGGCACCGTTGGCCCCGCCCCGGTTGTCGGTGCCCCGGAAGCTCGCCGCGGAGGCCCACGCGGTGGAGGCCAGCTGCGCCACGGTCAGCCCGGAGCCGAGGAGGGTCTCCTTCAGGGCGGCGACGTCGTCGTCCCCGACCAGGTCGTGCTCGACCGCCGGGACCGGGTCCTGCCACAGCTGCGGCTCCGGCACCCACGGCCCCAGGAAGCGCGTGACCGGGCCCATGTCGCGGTGCAGCAGCTTGTACCAGGCTTTGGCGAACGCCTCGGCGAACTCGTCCGGGTGCTCGTGGAACCGCCGCGAGATCTTCTCGTACTCCGGGTCGGCCCGGAGCGCGAGGTCGGTCGTGAGCATCGTCGGCCGGTGCTTCCTCACCGGGTCGAAGGCGTCCGGCACGGTCTCGGTCGCGTCCTTGGCGACCCACTGGTGGGCCCCGGCCGGGCTCTCGGTCAGCTCCCACTCGTGACCGAAGAGGTTGCCGAAGAAGCCGTTGCCCCACTGGGTCGGGGTGCTGGTCCAGGTCACCTCCAGACCGCTGGTGATCGCGTCCGGACCCTTGCCCGTCCCGTAGGAGCTCCTCCACCCCAACCCCTGACCCGTGACCGGGCAGGCCTCCGGCTCGGGACCCACGTGGTCGGCCGGCCCGGCGCCGTGGGTCTTGCCGAACGTGTGCCCGCCGGCGATCAGCGCGACCGTCTCCTCGTCGTTCATGGCCATCCGGCGGAAGGTCTCGCGGATGTCCCGGGCGGACGCGACCGGGTCGGGGTTGCCGTTGGGGCCCTCGGGGTTGACGTAGATCAGCCCCATCTGGACCGCAGCGAGCGCGCCCGAGAGCTCGCGGTCACCGGCGTAGCGCTCGTCGCCGAGCCACGTGTCCTCGGGGCCCCAGAACATCTCTTCGGGCTCCCAGACGTCCTCGCGCCCGAAGCCGAAGCCGAACGTCCTGAAGCCCATCGACTCGAGCGCGACGTTCCCGGCGAGCACCAGCAGGTCGGCCCATGAGATCTTCCGGCCGTACTTCTGCTTGACCGGCCACAGCAGGCGCCGGGCCTTGTCCAGGTTGGCGTTGTCCGGCCAGCTGTTGAGCGGGGCGAACCGCTGGGCCCCCTCCCCGGCACCTCCCCGGCCGTCGGCGATCCGGTAGGTGCCGGCCGAGTGCCAGCTCATCCGGATGAACAGCCCTCCGTAGTGCCCGAAGTCGGCGGGCCACCAGTCCTGCGAGGTGGTCATGAGCTCGACGAGGTCGCGCTTGAGCTCCTCGACGTCGAGTGTCGCGAACTCGCTCGCGTAGTCGAAGTCGGGGCCCAGCGGGTCGGTCGTGGTCGAGTGCTTCCGCAGGACACCCAGATCCAGCTGGTTGGGCCACCAGTCCTGGACCGTCCGTGGCTGAGCGGTCTTCGGGGTGGGTGCGTCGATCGCCGGGTTCTCGCTCTCGCTGCCGTGCACGGGAGCATCAGAGGTCTGGGACATGGGTCTTCCTTCCAGGGTGACGGTGCCGGTCCACGGTGGACCGCGCTCCCAGGGGCATCGCCCCGGTGGACGGTCCGGACTCGTGGACGGACAGCGCGAGGTCGGCGGTCGCCATCGGGCACGAGCCGGCACCGGCCGGACTCCGGAGGGCGTGTGCCTCTGCTCGGGGCGGCCCGTCGAAGGAGTCACGACGGACGCCGCGGGTGAACGAGGCCGTGCCGTCGCCCGGGGGCGCGGACACGGCGTTCGTGACCGCCGGCAGGGTCGGCTCGACCCGCAGGGCGGTGCTGCGAGGGAGCTGCTGGAGATCCAGCTGTGCGTCCACCCCTCAAAGTCTTGTGGCCGGTCCGGAGCGCGTCAAGGCTCCGCGGCGTCCACGGTCCGTGGCGGACCGGGTTCAGCCCGCGGACGAGGGGGCTGTGGAGCCGTCCGCGGCGTCCGCCGCCGCCATCTGCGCGTACGACGCCGAGACCCGGCGGTAGACCGGGGTCAGGAAGGCCAGCAGTGCGGCCGCGATCATGACGAGCCCGGCCACCAGGAACACCAGGGCGATGCCACGCGAGGTGCCCTCCCCCAGCAGCGGTGCCAGCTGGGCGGAGCCCTCCGCGGACCGCGCGTACGGGATGATCCAGAACTGGGCGATCGGGGCGATGAGGAACGCGGTGATCGGCGCCGCCGCGGACTCGAACGCCATGGCGAAGCCGAAGACCCGGCCCTGCCGCTGCAGCGGCACCACCCGCTGGATGATCGTCTGCTCGGCGGCTTCCACGAACGGCACCAGGACCATGTACAGCCAGATGCCGGCGACGTACAGCCAGGCCCACTCCCGCAGCGTGAACACCGCGCCGACGACTCCCATGACGATCACCGCGAGCAGCATCGTGCGCAGCGGGTTGGGCCCGAGCCCGAACTTGCCGATCAGCGCCCCGCCCACGATGAACCCGGTGGCCCCGAGCGCGAAGACCGTGCCCCAGATCTCCACGGGGAACAGTTCCAGGCCGTAGGGGTCCATCAAGGCCATGTAGACGCCGCCGATGAAGTTGTTGAACGTGGAGAACAGGATGAGCGCGAACAGCCCGGACACGGCCAGCACGGCGGCGAGGGAGCCGCGCAGGTCGAAGCCGCCGTGGGCGTCCGTGGCCGTGGCGCGCACCTCCTCCGGCATGCGCAGGGTCAACAGGTGCACGAACGCCAGTGTGGTGAGCACCACGGCGACCACGACCGTCCAGCCCATGCCCAGCAGCCCGACCGACAGTCCGGAGAGCACCGAGGTGACGATGAACATCAGTCCCTGCACCATGCCCACCAGCCCGTTGGCGTTGGCGCGCCGGTCCGGCTCGATGAGGATGGTGACCGTGGTGGACAGGGCGATGTTGCGCATGTTCTCCACCACCGCCCCGATCAGGATGACCAGGGTGAAGACCCAGAACCACGGGCGGGTCAGGTCCAGCAGCCAGGCGGTGGGCGTCAGCAGGAACATGACCCCGGCCAGCACGAACATCACCAGGGTGAAGCCGGCGGCGAAGCGCATCACGGCCAGCTTGCGGTAACGGTCCACGAAGGTGCCGAAGCTGATGCTGGAGAGCGCGATCAGCAGCATGTACGCGCCCCCGATCACCCCGGTGGCGATCACGTTGCGCGTCTCCAGGTACACCCAGAACGTCAGGGCGAACCACAGGTAGCTGGCCGTGATGTTGGCCAGCGCGGTGTTTCCCAGGATCCCGGCGAAGGTGCGGGAGCGCTGCGCCGGACTGCGTACGGAGGTGTCCACGGCCTCGGGATCGATCAGCCCCGGGGCCTGGCCGTCATCTCTCGGAGCGGGCGTGACGGCCGCGTCCGCGGAAAGTGCCGCACGGCCCGTGGGGGCCGAGGCGGCCCGGGACGAACCCGGTTCCTGCTCGTTCATGCGGCCCAGCGTAGTGACGGGCGCGGACACGGTAGCGGCCCGGGGCAGAGACCGGAACACAGCCGTGATCGACCGGATCACCGTGTCGAGGACGGGCGGACACTGAGCAGATGCGACGGGTCGTTCCTCATCGCGACTGCGCCCTGGCCACTGTCGACGACAGTCCTGCGTGCCCGGGCGCTGAGGAACCGGTCCACAGCGCACCGGCCAGCCGGTGCGTCGCCCGACCAGGTGATGGCCGCGACGGGTGCCGCCCTTCTCGACCGGTTCCTCCCCCCTTAGCGAGTCGGAGGTGCCGGGGAGAATGGCCTCATGACGGCGACGGCGCAGCGGCAGCTCCGGGCTCGGGTGGTCCACGAGGGACCTCCGGACCGGCCCCTGCTTCCGGAGCCGGCCGGGCCCGGGGCGCGGGGCGAGGTGGTGCGGGCCGCGGCCGTCGGGCTCGCGGACGCCGCGGCGGCGGAGGCGCGGGCGGTGGGCGCGCAGATGCGCTGCATCCACCGGCTGTGGCTGGCGGCGCAGGCGGTGCGCACGGCGGCCCGGTTCGAGGCGATGGCGCAGGTCGAGGCCGAGATCTGCGCGCACGGATTCGTCCGTCCGGACCCGCTGAGCCCGTTGGCCGAGGCGGAGCACCAGCTGGTCGTGGACGTGGCGGCCGAGGTGGGACCGGCCCTACGGTTGCCGTCCGGCACAGCCCGGCGACGGGTGGAGGACGCCGTACTCCTGGCCGAGATGCTGCCGGAGGTCCTGGCCGCCCTGGAGAACGGCCGGATCGGTGCGTCCCAGGCCACGGTCATAGTGGAGCAGTGGCGCGAGCTCATCGAACAGGCGCCGACCTGGACTGCTGCAACGTGCGTCCCGCCACCTGTCGAGGCCGTCTGCCGTCTGATCACCGAACTCCTGGACCGGGCCCCGCACGCCACGGCCGCGCAGCTGCGGGCAGCGGCCCGCGCCCGGCGGGCCGTGCTCGTGGCCGACGCCGAGGAACGCAGCCGGCGCACCGCGCGGAAGAACCGTGCGGTGTGGGTGGAGCCGGCCGCCGACGGGACCGCCTATCTGCACGCACTGCTGGACGCCCACGTGGCGGTCGCCGTGCACGACAGGCTCCAGGACCTGGCCTCCCTGCTCGGCGAGGACGTACCGGCGCCCGACCGTCCCAAACCGGCCTACCCACCACGATTCGAGGGCCCTGAGGATGCCGAGCCGCGCTCCCCCGGCGAGCTGCGTGCCGACGTGCTGGCGGATCTATTGCTGGACGGTGTCCTGCCGGAGGAGCCGGGTTTCCCGCGCGGGGTTCGGGCACGGGTGAGCGTGATGGTACCCGTGGCGTTGCTGACCGGCGGAGGCACCGGGGCGGACCCGGCCGCCTGCGGCGTCCCTATGCTTTCCGGCTTCGGACCGATCAGCGCGGAGGTGGCCCGCCAGCTGGCCGCCGGCGCCGGGGCCTGGCACCGGGTGCTGACCCACTCGGTTTCGGGGGTGGTCCTCGACCACGACCGCGCCGTCTACGCCGTGCCCCGGGACCTGCGTCGCCTGGTCGAGCTGCGCGACGGGACCTGTCGCTTCCCAGGATGCCGGCGCCGGGCCGAAGGCTGCGATCTCGACCACACGGTGGCCTGGGCCGACGGCGGCCCGACGGCCGAGCACAATCTGGCCGCACTGTGCCGGCGCCATCACCGGGTCAAACACCGCCACGGGCACCTCGGGGCCTGGTCGGTGCGGCGGATCGCGCCCGCCCCGGACGAAGGGAGGGCCGGGAGCCCGTCCGCGCACAGCGCGGCACTGGAGTGGACCTCACCCGGTGGGCTCGTGCACCGTTCTGTGCCCGAGCACGTCAGCGGCAGATGCGGCCCGGCCGGCCGCCGGAGCACACCGACCACCGGGCGGCCACCGGGCGACCCTCCACCTGTGGGTCCGGCCGCTGGTTCTCCGCCCGACGATCTCCCGCCCGACGACTCCCCGCCCTTCTGAGACCGACGAGCCCGCGCTCCGTGCGGAGGACACACGAGGCGCCTCGCTCGCACGTGGGCGCCGTCATCCGGGTGCGAGGGGTTGCCCCCCGCATCCCGTCGCGAAAAAATCGGGCACCACGGACGACGCTGGAGCAGACCGGAGGACCACACCATGGGCATCATCCAGGTCGACCTCTTTCTCACCCTCGACGGCGTCTACCAGGCGCCGGGCGGGCCCGACGAGGACCGTGAGGGCGGCTTCGAGTTCGGCGGCTGGCAGGGGGCCTACTTCGACGACGAATCGGGTGCAACGATCAGCGCCGGCATCGAGCGTCTGGACGCGCTGCTGCTGGGCCGCAAGACCTACGACATCTTCGCCGGCTACTGGCCGGCCCACGGCGGAGCCGACCCGATCGCCGAGAAGTTCAACGCGGTGCCGAAGTTCGTCGTGTCACGCACGCTGACCGCCCCGTCGTGGGAGGGAACCACGGTGCTGACGGACGTCGCGACCGAGGTGCGAGCACTGAAGGACCGGTTCGATGACGTCCACGTCATCGGCAGTGGCGACCTCGTAACAACACTGCTGGGGGAAGACCTCATCGATCGGCTGAACCTGCTCCTCTATCCGCTGGTCCTGGGCTCGGGCAAGCGGCTCTTCGGCCACGGCACCGTCCCGGCCGCCTTCACCCTGGGAAAGCCGCCACGGGCGTTCCCGGGAGGAGCGATCTCGCTCGTCTACGAGCGGGCCGGCGACCCGGTCACCGGCGTCGACGTCGCACAGCGGCCGCAGTAGGCGACAGCCGAGCTTCGTGCACCGGACAACCCCGTCTCGGGGACGACGACGGTCCGACCCGGTTCCGCTATCGAAGGCCGTGCGGACGAATCCCACCTCGATCTCGTGGTCAGCCACCCCGTGCCCCGCAGGGAAAATGTTGGTCGGACACCAGCTGCCGATTCGGTGTCCGCCGCTTCACCCCGCTGGTGCAGGCCTTCGCCGAGGTGCGGGTGCCGCGGACCGGGACCCGCACCTCGGCGCCGGCC
>NZ_JBHVDI010000040.1:0-24145 GCF_042802875.1 Kocuria sp. NPDC057446
CCCTCACCATCCGGTGAGGGCGCCCCGGTTCTGGAACCGGGTGCTCAGCCTCCGTGGTCACATCCTCGAGCCTCCCGGCTACCACCCCTTCCGCGGGCCAGGGTGGGACGCGGCAGTGCCGCTACCGATCAATGTCGCTTCACCCCCGAAGTGCCCTCCTGCCCCACTGGACCTGACCGTGCTCCCGGTGGCGCGCCCGAGGGTGAGCACCTCACGCCTACCACCTCTCGGTGCCGGACCGGGTGGGGCTGTCGGTCGGCAGGTCCCGCTTCGGCTCCTGGACCTCGGCGCGGAAGATCCGCAGCGACTGGCCGAGACTGCGGGCCATGCCCGGCAGTCTCGGGGCCCCGAACAGCACCACGATCACCAACAGGAGGATCAGCAGCATCATCGGGTTGTCGACCAAACGACCCATCAGGGAGTCCTTTCATCACGTTGGCGGAACTGGTGAACTGGCCACGGCGCCCACCGGACAGACGAACCTTTGGGGGCTCCCGTCTCAGGAGGCGAGGCTGAGGGTGCGTCCGAGGAAGGCCTCAAGCACCGTGGCCGCCTCCTGGCGGGCTCGCGGGTCCAGGACCTCGGGCATCCGATCGACCGCGGGTGCCGAGTCGTGGAAATGCCCGTGCAGCACCAGCAGCGCCGAGACGGCCTGGGCCAGTTCATCGTCTTGGCCGGCGGTGGCCTGCAGCAACCGCCGGTGCGCGCCGCGCAGTGCCACCCCCGGGGCGCAGCCCAGCTCCCGGTCCAACAGCCGGCGGCACCGGTCGTAGGCCTGCAACCCCTCCACCGCCCGGCCGGTGGCCTCCAGCCCGAGCACCAGCACCGTCCAAGCCCGCTCCTCCAGCGGCTCCTGCGCCAGCACGGCCCGGGCGTGAGCGAGTGCTTCCGGGGTCCGCCCCAGCTGGAGTGCCGCTTCGGCGGCCAGCAGGCGCGCCTGTCGCACCCGGGTGGCGTGCACATCGTGCTGGGAGTGGGCCCATTCACAGCCCAGTTCGTTCTCCAGCAACGGTGCCGAAGCGATGCCCAGGGCTTCGCCCAGCAGCCGGTAGGCCTCGTGCGGAGGCGCGCTCCGAGCCGCACCCAGCAGACGGTCGAAGCGGTGCAGGTCCACTTCGACCAGGGAAGCGTCCATGAGGTAGCCCCCGTTGGTGGTCTTCAACGGCCCAGTCCGGGGCTGGCCGGGCTGGAGGTGGCGGCGCAGGACGCTGACATAGCTCTCCAGGGTCCCCATCGCACCGGGCGGGGCCGTCTCCCCCCACAGCAGCTCCAGCAACCGGTGCTTGGACACCGGTACCCCCGGGGCCAGCAGCAGGATCTCCAGGACCTGACGCTGACGCGGCCCGCCCAGCTCCTTGGCCGTCAGCATGTGCTCCCCCCGGCGCACTTCCAACGATCCCAAGACCCGCACCGACAACCGCTGGACCGCCCCGGTGCCACTCGACCGGCTTGCGCATGCATCACCAAACATCTGATCCCCCCAGATACATCAGGTTTCTCATGGTGAACGCATGTGATCTGGTGATCTACCCGCACTTGTGGGGATCCCTGCCCCGCACCTGCGGACACCGCCGCCGCTGCGGAGCCGTCCTCCGGGCGTGCGTCCGCAACCGGTCACAAAGCGCAGGCACCTCCTTGCACAGGATTACTCACTCGTATGTCGGAGGTGGTCAAGCAGTCGGCCACCCCGCTTCACCCTGAGGCCCGCCGTGGCCTCGTCATGGAGGGGCCACCCCGTGCTCGAGGAGCCCATCGCCGGGCAGGCCCGGCTGCTGCGCCGCACCATCACCGAGGCGGACATCGCCGTCGGCCAACTCTGGTGGCGCTACGTCAGCCTCGGCGGTCACGCCGATCAGCTCGAGGTCGACGCCTACTTGCACCAGGCACGGGACCTGCCCCGGCACCAGCGGCAGCTGCTCGACCACGCCGCCCGGGAACTCAGCCCCGACTAACCTCAGAACCCCTCACCCCGATGGTCCATCACACATCTGGGTGCACGCCCGAGTAGGACGCCTCGGCGTCGGTCCTTCAGCATGAGGCCTGGGGCGGGGCGCCTGGCGGTGGCGCGTGCCGCGTGCCGCGTGCAGGGCTGGCTTCAGTCCCGGTGCACCGGGTTGCAGCGGCGCAGGGCCAGGGCCGTGGCGTCGTCCTCGAGCCCGTGGGCCAGGGCGTAGGCGGTGAGGCGGGCGACCAGCTCCTGGGCGGTGGCACTGGTCCGGGCAACCTCACCGGCCTTGGCCACCGCGGTAGGGATGTCGGGGAAGTAGTCGAGGAACCCGTCCGAGACCACCAGCAGGGTCTCCCCTGGCGCCAGGGTCTCGGAGTGGGCGTCCCAAGTGGTGCCCGACACGGCTCCCAGCGGCGGCCCGGAGGAGAGGAGCCGGCGGTGCTCGCCATGCGGGTCGAAGATCACGGCCAGCCCGTGCCCGGCGTCGACGTAGGTCACCGCCCCGGTGGCCGGGTGCAGACGGGCGGAGAGGACGGTGACGAAGGTGGCGGTGTCGGCCAGCATCTTCTCCGCCGCCGCCCCGACCCGATTGATCGTCTCCTGCGGGTCGTTGTACCGGGACGCCCCGTGCAGCACCGCACGCACCGAGGCGGCCACCAGAGCCGCCGGGATGCCCTTGCCCATCACATCGGCCACGTGCAGCTGGAGATCCTCCCCCAGCAGGTACCAGTCGTAGAAGTCCCCACCCAGGTCCCGGGCCGGGGTGCACCGAGCGGCCAGTTGATAGCCGGGCAACCGGGGAGCGGTGGCCGGCATGAGCGCCTGCTGGATCTGCCCGGCCCGGTCGATCTCGTGCTGGGCCGCCAGCTCCCGCTCCACCCACCCGGCCATCTCCGCCAGGATCCGCCGCTCCCGGGCGTCCAGCTCCCGCGGGGCCGGGTCGGTCAGGCACAGCGTGCCCACCCGCTCCCCGCCCGGGGCCCGCAGCGGGTGCCCGGCGTAGAAACGGATGTGCGGGTCCCCCACCACGAACGGGTTGGCCGCAAACCGCGGCTCGACGGTGGCATCTTCTATCACCAACGCCTCGGGACGCTGGATCGTGTACGTGCAGAACGACTCGGCGCGATCGCAGTTGCCCGCCCCGTCCAAGCCGACCTCGGCCTTGGTCCACTGCCGGTCGGCGTCGAGGAGGTTCACCGCGGCGGCCTTCACCCCGAAGATCTCCTGCGCCAGGCGCACCACCCGGTCGTAGCGCTCCTCCCGCGGAGTGTCCAGCACATGGAGGGCATGCAGAGCCTCCACCCTGGAGGCATCCGTGGTGTCCATGACATCGGGGGAATTCATGCAGATTACTGTATCCGCCTGGCGCCGACAGCGCCCCTACTGCGACCCTTACAGCACCTCGGCTGCCTCTAACCGGCCATATGTCAAGCGGATAGGGACTAGAGGAATCCCTCAGCAAACCCGGGCGGTCACTACATCCCATCTAGGGTGGCCCGTATGAGACCTGTGACCGTCGTCGTTTCCTTGCCCGTCGCGGATGCCGAGAGGTCGCTGCGCTTCTACCGCGACGGTCTTCAGCTGGCCGCTCCCGAGATCGACGAGGGCATGCTGGCGTTCGAACTGCCGAACCTGTCGCTGTTTTTGATCGAGCGGTCCGAGTACGCGAAGTACATCGAGCACGCCGGGGTCGGTCCGGTCACCTCCGCGCCGGGGGCGTGCATCATCTCGTGCGCGATCGCCAGCACGGCGGAGGTGGACAACATCCTGACGCGTGCCCAGGCTGCGGGGGGTTCGATCCCGGGGCCGGCCGAGGACCATGACGGTTCGTACATGGGTTACTTCAGCGACCCCGACGGCCACGTCTGGGAGCTGGTCGTCAACGCCCGCACCGAGGCCGCTGCGGGCTAGGGTCAGGAGTTGCCGCACCGACAGCTGACATCAGAGGGTGCGGCAGTCCCCTCGTAGAGGTCGACGCGATCGCGATCCGTTGCACCAGCTCGTCGCGTTCCGTGGTGAATTGATCCCGCTGTTGTCGGGTCCGGACGAAAGGAACCCCTCCATGACCGCCCTTACTCTCATCGTTGGAGCAGTGCTCACACTGGCCGGGATCGCCGGCTACGCGCTTTCGGGCGCTGCCAGCCTCACCGCACTCATCCCCAGTGCCATTGGTGTGCTCCTGCTGATCTGCGGGTTCCTGGCAAGGAATCCGAAAATGCACCGGCACGCGATCCACGCGGGCCTGCTGATCGCCCTGCTGGGCGTGCTCGGATCCTTGCGGAACGTGGCGGGGATCGGCGAGGTGTTCGCCGGAACCGCTGAACGTCCCGCGGCTGTCATCTTGAGCACCGTCATGCTCGTGGTGCTTGCGCTCTACCTCGCCCTCGGCATCGGCTCCTTCGTCCAGGCCCGGCGCCGGAAGGCCGCACCAGGCCGGTAGCTCGCACCCGGGTGGACCGGCGGATCAATGATCGGCCGTCTCTTGTTTGTGTCGACGACAGGTGACAACTGACCACGTGGCGGCAGACGGATGCACTGCGGGCCTACAGGTCACCCGGTCCGCACACCCCGCCGACCCACGACTTCTTCGTCGTACAGCGCGCCATCGATCGTCGGCTGTACTGGACACAGTGCGCGGTGGCGCAGGGACGGCGGGAGCGGTCCGGTGTTCCTGCGAACCTGTGTGTCAGCTCAGAGTTCGGTGCGGGGACACTGTCCGGGCGCGGGTGGGGAAATAGACTGTGGGACGCATCAGAATCCCCGATCAATGGAGTGTGTGAACCACCGCTATGGGCCCATCGTCTGCCAGACCCGGGTCGTCCGACGACCCGGGCGACAGTTGTTCTTTCCTCGCTACAACTGACCCCCGCCGCAGGCTTTCGCCCGGCTCCCCCGCCCTGGGGGTGAGCCCCCGATGATCGCAGCAGCCCTCACCCTGCTCCTGGGCATCCTCGTGATCTTGGTGATCATCGCCGCCAACGGGTACTTCGTGGCCCAGGAGTTCGCCTACATGTCGGTGGACCGCACCCGCCTGGGCGCGCGTGCCGCAGCCGGGGACAAGGCCGCCCAGCGGGCGCTGAAGGTCACCCGCCGCACCTCCTTCATGCTCTCCGGGGCCCAGCTGGGCATCACCGTCACTGGTCTGCTCATCGGCTACGTGGCCGAACCCCTGGTGGGTGAGTCCCTGGGCGTGCTGCTGGGCAGCACGGGCATTTCCGCGGCGTTGAGCATCTCGGTGGGCACGGTGGTCGCCCTGGTCGTGGCCGCCGTCGTGCAGATGATCTTCGGGGAGCTGTACCCGAAGAACCTCGCGATCGCCAACGCCGAGCCCATGGCCCGCGCCCTGGCGCGTTCCACCACGATCTACCTGGCGCTGTTCGGCTGGTTGATCACGGTCTTCGACCACGCCGCCAATGCCCTGCTGCGCCTGGTGCGCGTGGAGCCGGTGCACGATGTGGACACGACCGCGACCGTGGAGGACCTCGGGCGCATCGTCGCCGACTCCCGTGCCAGCGGGGACCTGCCCGAGGAACTGTCGATGCTCATCGACCGCATCATCGACTTCCCCGACCAGGACGTCGAGCACGCCATGATCCCCCACTCCCAGGTCGGGGCCGTCTCCCCGGACACCACCGTGGGTGAGTTGCGCGCCCTGATGGCCGCCGGGCACACCCGCTACCCGGTGATCTCCGAGACCGAGGAACCCCTCGGCGTCGTGCAGCTCACCGATCTGCTGGGCAGCAGCGCGCCTGAGGACGCCACGGTGGCCACCATCATGGCGCCCCCGCTGGTACTGCCCACGCTCATGTCCTTGCCCGACGCCCTGGCCCAGCTCACGGCCTCGCGCAATCAGCTGGCCTGCGTGATCGACGAGTACGGCGGCTTCGCCGGGGTCCTGACGCTGGAGGACCTGGCCGAGGAGCTGGTCGGGGAGATCACCGACGAGCACGACGAGGAACCCCCGGCGCTCATCACGCCCGAGAAGGACGACACCTGGCGGATGGACGGGGACATCCACGTCGACGAGGTTCAACGCGCCGTCGGCCACGAACTGCCCGAGGGTGACTACGAGACCATCTCCGGGATGCTCATCGCCCACCGCGGTGAGCTGCCGGCCGCCGGGGATGTGGTGCGCATCGAGCTGCCCGACGACCCCCGCGATCTTGTCCTGGAGGAGCCTGTGCACCGGGTGCTCGACGTCGAAGTGCTGGAACTGTCCCGGCACGTGCCCAGCGAGCTGCTCGTGAGCCTGGTGGAAACCACCGCCGAGACCACCACCGACACCGCCCGGGAGGAGGACCGATGAGTGATCCGCTGATTGTCACCGCCGTGACCGTGCTGCTGATCGTGCTCAGCGCGTTCTTCGTCATCATCGAGTTCGCCCTGCTGGGGGCCCGGCGCCACCGGCTCGAGGCCGAGGCCGCGACCAACCGCTCCGCCCGGGCTGCGCTGCGCGGGATTAACGAGCTGACCATCATGCTCGCCGGTGCGCAGCTGGGCATCACCGCCTGCACGTTCGCCCTGGGTGCGGTCACCAAGCCGGCCGTGGACGCGTGGCTGAATCCCGTGTTCGCCTCCTGGGGTGCGCCCGAGGGGCTGGCCGACGGCTCCGCCTTCGCCCTCTCCCTGCTGTTCGTGACGTTCCTGCACCTGGTCGTGGGTGAGATGGCGCCGAAGTCCTGGGCGATCGCCTACCCGGAGACCTCGGCCAAGCTGATCGGTGTGCCCTCGCGCGGCTTCATCTGGGTGGTGCGTCCGCTGCTGGTGTGGGTCAACGCGATCGCCAACCGGCTGGTCGCCGCCAGCGGCGTCACGCCGGTGAACCGGGCGGCCGTCGGGGGCCAGGACGCCGACACGATCCGGCACCTCGTGGAGCACTCCGCCTCCGTCGGTGCGCTCGACTCCTCCTTCCGCACCCAGGTCTCCGGGGTCCTGGAGCTGGAGAACCTCACGGTCGAGGCGCTGATCGCACCGGGCGGAACACCGACCACGGTGCCGGCCGGCGCCACCGCCGCTCACGTGCAGGAGACCGCCACCCGGACCGGGCACCTGCGCATCCTCGTGGAGGACCCCGACGGCGCCGCCCCCGGCGTGGTCCACGTGCGCGACACGCTGCTGGAGCCCCCGGAGCGGCCCGTCCGCGACCTGGCCCGCCCGGTGTTCGTCCTGGAGGCCGACACCCCGGTCTACGAGGCCCTGGCCCGGATCCGGGCCGCCGGGGAGCAGCTCGCGGCCGTGAAGCACGACGGCCGGTTCATCGGGGTGATCACCCTCTCCGACGTCCTGCGGCGGGTGCTGCCCATGGAACTCACCCCGGCGGCCCAGCCGGGCTGACCCAGGGCTTGGACCTGCTGCGGCGCGGTCCCCGGTGCGGTGCTCACGACCGCCCCGGGGACCGCGCCGTTGCCCCGGCACCGGGCGAATAAACCGGGTGGCGCCCCTGGTCGTCGATGACGCTCTGGTGCCCCCGTCCCGGCCAGTGTCAGCGTCAGTGTCAGTGTCAGTGACCGGGATGGTCATGACCGGCAAGACGACAGATGACCTGCTCACCCCATGCCGCCCGGGCAGGACCCGGAGCAGTGGGGCTTCTCCGATCTCGATGACTGAAGGACCCTGATGGACAGCGACACATTGATCAATCTCGGGCTCGTGCTGGCCTTCGTGGTGATCGGAGGTGTCTTCGCCGGCACCGAAATGGCGATCGTGACTCTGCGCGAGAGCCAGATCAAGAAGATCGAGCGCTCCGGAGGCCAGGGCGCGCGCACCGCAGCCCTGGTTCGGAACCCCAATCTGTTTCTGTCCGCGGTGCAGATCGGGGTGACGGTGGCCGGGTTCTTCTCCTCGGCCTACGGTGCGGCCACCCTCGCCCCGGACATCGCCCCGCTGATCGAACAAGCCGGACTCTCCGAGCCCGCCGCCCAGACCGCCGCACTGATCGGGATGACCCTGGTGATCGCCTACCTGTCCCTGGTCTTCGGGGAGCTGGTGCCCAAGCGCCTGGCCATGCAGCGCTCGGTGGGCTTCACCCGGATCCTGGCCCCGCCGCTGAACATCTTCGCGAAGCTGATGCGCCCGGTGATCTGGTTGCTCTCGGTCTCCACCAACGCCGTCGTGCGACTGCTCGGCGGAGACCCTCACGCGGTCACCGAGGAGGTCTCCGCCGAGGAGATCCGGGAGATGGTCGTGGACACCCGCGGCATCGGGCCGGTGTCCCGGTCGATACTCACCGACGTTTTTGAGGCCGGGGACCGGCGTCTGGCCGAAGTGATGCGCCCCCGGCCCGACGTGCACTTCCTCGACGGCACCCTGCCGGCCACGGCCGCCTACCGGCGCGCTCTGTCCCTGCCGCACTCCCGCTACCCGGTCACCGGAGACGACATCGACGACGTGCTCGGTTTCGTGCACATCCGCGACCTCGTGGTCGTCGACGCCGACGGGGACGGGGTGATCGAGTCCCCGCCGCGCACCCTGGCCGAGATCATGCGCCCGATCCCGTACCTGCCCGAAACCAACTCCGTGCTGCGCACCCTGCAGTTCATGCGCCAGGGCGGCCACCACATCGGGTTGGTCGTCGACGAGTACGGCGGCACCGCCGGCATCGTGACCCTGGAGGACCTGGTGGAGGAGCTGGTGGGCGAGATCTACGACGAGTTCGACACCGGGGCGCGCGAGCACGAGGACACCGTGCTGCGTTCCGGTGAGGCCGTGCTCGTCGACGGCGGACTCATCATCCAGGAGGTCCCCGAGGAAACCGGCCTGACCATCCCGGAGGGCCACTACGAGACCGTCGGCGGGTTCATCATGGAGCAGCTGGGCCGGGTGGCACGCACCGGCGACGTCGTGGAGATCGACGACTACCGGCTGGAAGTCATCGGCACCGACCGCAACCGGGTGGAGCGGGTGCGCATCATCCGCCTGCCGCAGGCAGAGACCACCGTCACCGACCCAGCCGGCTGAGCCCCGGTGTCCCCGGGCCCCTACCCCCAGGGGCCCGGGCTCCAGGCCGGACTCCGGTAGGCAGGCCACCCCGGCCCGGACCCGGCAGGTGTCTCTCCGGCGCCGGTGGCCGGTGGTCGCCTCCGAGGTGATGGCTACGCCCCCCTCCCCGCTGATGGGACCATCCCGCCGCCGATGTGTCCCGGATTACCCGGGGCGGCGCAGGCTCTCGTATACACTGGGGAACGCCTTAGGGGAGTATCCCTCAGCGCTGTGGACGTCAGTACGTCGGGTGCCACAACCCGGCCGGACGCAGCGGTCGAGCTCGGCGCGGTAGACCCCACGGGTCGCGGCGCAGCTGCGGAGAGACTTACGGCGGTCCCGTCTCCGACCCCGAAAGCACACCTCCTATGGATGTCTCCACCACCGTGTGGGCCGTGACGATCATCGCGATCGTCGGCCTGCTCCTGTTCGACTACGTCTTCCACGTCCGCAAAGCGCACGAGCCCCAGCTCAAGGAAGCCGCGATCTGGTCGGCGATCTACGTCGGCCTCGCCCTGGTCTTCGGCCTGTTCGTCCTCGTCCAGTGGGGTGGCCAGTACGCCGGGGAATACTACGCCGGCTACATCACGGAGAAGGCCCTGTCGGTCGACAACCTCTTCGTCTTCCTCATCATCATGGCCTCCTTCAAGGTCCCCCGGGCGGACCAGCAGAAGGTCCTGCTCTTCGGTATCACCTTCGCCCTGATCGCCCGCACCGCCCTGATCTTCGTGGGCGCGGGGCTGATCAACCAGTTCGCCTGGGTCTTCTACGCCTTCGGCCTGATCCTGCTGCTCACCGCCGGCTCCCTGATCAAGGGCGAGCTCTCCGGCTCGGCGCACGATGAGGCGGACAACTTCGTGGTGCGTCTGGCCAAGCGCTTCATCCCCACCACCGACCACTACGACGGCGACAAGCTCTTCACCATCCACAACGGCAAGCGGGCGATGACCCCGATGCTGCTGGTCATGGTCGCCATCGGCGGCACCGACGTCCTCTTCGCCCTGGACTCGATCCCGGCGATCTTCGGCCTAACCCAGGAGACCTATCTGGTGTTCACGGCCGTGGCGTTCTCGCTGATGGGTCTGCGCCAGCTGTACTTCCTCATCGACGGGCTGCTGGACCGGCTGATCTACCTCTCCTGGGGCCTGGCGATCATCCTCGGCTTCATCGGCATCAAGCTCGTCATCCACGCCCTGCACGAGAACAACCTGGGCTTCATCAACAACGGGCAGCACGTCGACGTCGTGGAGATCAGCATCGGGCTGTCCCTGTCCGTGATCATCGGCGTGCTGGTGATCACCGTCCTGGCCTCCCTGTTCAGCCCAAAGGGGAGGGCCGTGCGCATCATCAGCTCCCTGCAGGCCGTCGCCGAGCAGTACGTGTCCCTGCCCCAGGACGCGTCCCCGGAGGAGCGTCGCCGGCTGGCCGCCAAGGCCGCCCGCTACCAGGAGCAGATGGGCTCCATCTCCCCCCGGTACCGGGAGGAGCTCATCGAGTCCGAGAAGCACTTCCACGAGCTGCTGGACCGCGTCCACGGCACGCACCGCGAGTACGAGCGCACCGGGGTAGGCCCAGGCCCGGAGTCCCTGCCCACCCACCAAGCCGAGGCCGGGTCCGTGGAGGGGACGCGGGCCGACACCCACGCCTCCGCCGCCACCCCGGACACCCGGCGCGGCAGCGACGGCAACAACACCCTCTGAGCCCGCCCACAAGGAAGGGACCGCCCATCTGGACGGTCCCTTCTTCATGCGCCACCGGGCCCCGCTCCAATGGCCCCTAACCAAAGCTCCCCGCATCCAGTGTCGCCGTGGTGGCCCACACTGCAACGCGGTCCGCCTCTAATCCGCCATATGTAAAGCGGTTCGCCCGCTTCTGCGCGGGTCCGGTGTCCGCGGATGCGGGGTGGCGAGTTCGGTGCCGTTGTCGCCGCCGGCAGTGGGACCGTTCGGTAGACGGAGTCGGGTCCGACGGCTCGCATTGGCGCTGCCGACCGATGTACGTGACCGGATCAATGAGATCACCACGTAGGCGATCGATGATGTGCCGCTGCCGCACCCCCATAGGCAATTGAGTCCCCGGAGAGCATGTCGTAGCGACGTAGAGGCTTGACGATCGCTTGGGGTCAAGATGCTGGCGTTCCGAGACAGGTTTTCGATGCCTTAGAACGGAGGCCCGCTACCCTTGCCGGTCGCGATGACCATCACAGGGCTCTCGCCCTCGTTGAGCACCGCCTGCGACACGGAACCCATGAGCAGTCCCCGGAACCCGCCGTAGCCGCGGCTGCCCACCACCACGAGTTCGGCCGATCGGCCGGCCTTCACGAGCTGCTCCCGGGGAACCCCGAAGAGCACGAACGTTTCGACCGGCAGCTCCGGGTACCGGGACCGTATCGCTCCGGCCACGTAATCGACCATGGCCTGGGCCGGGTCCAGGAGCTGCTCGCGGATCGCCCGGTCCAAGTCCACCGATCCCGTTGATGTGGTCGTGGCTTCCGGGACCACGGTCAGCAGAGTCAGGCCCCGGCCGTGCCGCTGCGCGTACCGTGCCGCGGCCGCGATCGCGGGATTGTCCGCCCCGAGCCGGTCCACGCCCACCACCACACGACGGGCGAAAGGATGGGCGTCGGCGCGCGAGGCCTGCGTATCAGACCTCCACCGACCGGGCAGCACCACCACCGGACACTTGGCGTGGGCCGCCGCGGCGGCCGAGACGGACCCCATCCGCCCGCGCATCCCGTGCCGGCCTCGCTTGCCCAGCACTAGTGCCGAGGCCGTCTCCGAGCGCTCGATCAGCACCTGAGCGGCGTCGCCGCGCTCCACGACACCTACCGCATTAGTTCCGTGTTCCTGCGCGCGCGCCACGGCCCGGTCCGCGAATTTGCGCGCCTCCTCCTCCATCGCTTCCAGGAAGGACCCGTAAATACTCGGGTTGGCAGCCGCGGGACTCCCGACGGATACCACGACCCGCAGCTGGGCCGACAGCGCCGCTGCTTCCGGGATGGCCCAGTCCAGGGCGCGGTCGCTGTTCTCGGACCCGTCGTAGCCGACGACGATGTGCTCCGTCATGATCAAGGCTCTCCGTTCCTACGGGCCGTGCGGACCGTGGCGGTGGTCCCTACCGTAGCGAGCGGCACTTTCCGGCGTCTTGTCACAATGAGGCTCAGCACGGCATATTTCACCCGAGAACCCGCATCCGCACCACTGGCCGTCTCCGTCCTCGGTGTCGGCCTGAACTCATCGGCGAATTGTCGACGACGGGCGAACACTGAGCAGGTGCGACCATGACGAGAAAGCACCTCGTCGCTACTGCTCAATTCCCGACCGCCGTTGACACAAACTCAGTCAGGAAAGGCATGGAAGCTCCCCCGCCTGACGCGCACGATCAGCGGAGTAGGGGTGGTCATCATCGCCCTCACCATCGTGATGGGCATGTATCTGCTGGTCACCGAGAGGAACTGTTTCGTCCTCACCATGGGCCTCTGGGCAGCGGTGTCGACCAGAGTGATCATTTGAGACCATCGGCGCGGTGTTGAAGACGACCCTAAGGACGTTTTCTAGCCCGGGCCGGCCTGGGGCTCCGGCGGGCACCGCGCCTCACGAGCCACGAACCGGTGATCGGCCGATCCCGATCCGGAAACCGAAGCCCGCGCACCCGCGTTCTCAGTGGCACCACGGAAAACCCTGTGAGGCTTACCGGGCTCATCGGCCACCGGACCCCGGTGGTTGCGCCGCACCCCACCCCCCTAGACTTGCTCGGGCTCTGACTCCTTGGGGGCCACAGTGGTGAAGTACCGCTCGACCGCGTCCTCCTGCTCACCGGGGGCGAGCACGAGCAGCTCGTCGTGGCGGCGCAGCACGGTGGCCTCCTCCGGCGCGAACGACTTCTCACCGCGCATCACCAGGGCGATCACGGTGTCCGCGGGCAGGTCCAGGGACCGCAGCGGAACCCCGGTCAGCCAGGACTCTCCGGTGAGGGTGACCTTGAACAGATCCGCGCGCTGCTCGTCCATCGGGGCCGGTTCGACCTCCACCGCCGTGCAAGCACCGGCCTCCACCAGCCCGAGCCGCCGGGCCACCCACGGCAGGGACGGCGCCTGCAGTGCGGTGTAGACGACCACGAACACCAGCACCACATCGAAGAGCTCGTCGGCGTCCTCCATCTGCGCGGCCATGGGCACGGTCGCCAGGATGATGGGCACCGCCCCGCGCAACCCGGCCCAGGACAGGAAGGCCTGCTCACGCCAGGGCACCCGGAACCACACCGCGCACAGGCCCACCGCGACCGGGCGCACCACGAAGGTGAGGAACAGCCCGGCGACCACACCGGTGGCCACGGTGTCCCAGGTGATTCTGCTCGGGCTCGCCAGCAGACCGAGCATCACGAACAGCCCGATCTGGGCGATCCACCCGGTGCCCTCGGCGAAGGCCTGGGTGGCGTGCCGGTGCGGCAGGCGGCCGTTGCCCAGCACCATCGCGCAGAGGTAGACCGCCGCGAAGCCCGAGACGCTGATCTGGGTGGCGACCCCGTAGGCGAGCACCGACCAGGCCAGGGCGGCCAGCGGGTACAGCCCGGCCGCCGGCAACGCGAAGCGGCGCAGAATGAACACCCCGAGGAATCCGAACAGCACCCCCAGGGCGATGCCCCCGACGAGCTGGGCCACGACCATCGCGGCCACCCCGGCCACCCCGCCGGCCGGGGGCGCACCGACGGCCAGGGCGGTGGCCGCGGTGACGATCAGCACCGTCGGGGCGTCGTTGAGTCCCGACTCCCCCTCGAGGGCAGCCCGGAGGCGTCCCGGCAGGGGGATCCCGCGCAGCACCGAGAACACCGCCGCCGCGTCCGTGCCGGCGTTCACCGCCCCGAACAGCAGCGCGAGAATGAGCGGCAGCCCCAGGGCGTAGTGCCCGATGACCGTCATCAGCCCGATGGTCACGACCACCCCGACCGTGGCCAGCACCGTGGCCAGTCCGATCGAGGGGCGGACGTCTTCCCACTTGGTGGTCAGCCCGCCCTCGGCCAGGATCAGCACCAGCGCCGCGTACCCCAAGCCCTGGGCGATCGTGGCGTCGTCGAACTCGAAGCCGAACCCCGACTCCCCCAACACCATCCCGAAGAGCAGGAACAGCAGCAGGGCCGGCAGGCCCAGCCGCGACCCCACACGCACACCACCGATGGCGACCACGGTCACGAGCGGGGCGATGAGCATGACGAAGTTGATGGCATCCACACCACTCATCTTTTCATTCCCCGCTTGCGCCCCCCTTCGTCACCCTAGGATCGAAGGGTCAACCCGATCCTGACGCCGCGGTCGCTGTGTGAACCTTCAGTCACCCCGCAAGCGTTCACGAGACTTCATCCCTCGGGCACCCCATGGCCCGAACACGGCGCGAGGCCGCCCGTACCGAAAGCGAACCCCTAACGCGAGAACGTCTGTGAGTTGTCGGCCTCTAACCGGGCCATATGTAAAGCGGAAGGGACGGAGCCGTCCTTGCACCCACCCGCCCAGAGGCCCACCAGCAATCGTTCGGTCGGTCCTGGGACCGTGGTTACCGTCTTGGACTCAGGGTGCTGGAGGCCCGTCAGAAGGCCGCTACTGCGACACACGAACCGTGAAACCTGGACGAGCCGGCGTGAGCTGATGATCCCATTCAGGCACCTCAACGGGCGCACGTTGCCTGACAGGTTAGGCCGGGCCGGTCGTGGCGATGGGGTTATCCGACCGCTGCTGGCTGCAGTTCGGCCACGTGTGCCAGGTGTTCCTTGGTCTGGCGCACGAAGGCCCTCAGATTGGCCGAGCGGGCGTCGCGTCGCCAGGTGAGCCAGGTTTCCACTCGCCCCAACTCGCCTTCGATGGGGTGGCAGGTGACGCGGTTGCCGCCGGGCAGGGTCTCGTAGAGGCTGCGAGGCATCATGCAGATCCCGGCCCCGGCGGCCACGCACGCGAGCATGCTGTAGTAGGAGGAGATCTCCACGACCCGGCCCGGGTTGATGGTGCCCTGTTCCATCCACTCCTCGAACCGTTGGCGGTAGGAGCACACGGTGCCGAAGACGAAGGCCGTGGGGTTGGATGCCCGGAATCCCTCATCGATGGCTTCCACCGACTCGGGGGTGAGGATGACCAGCTCCTCGGTGAAGGCGTGCAGGCCGGTGAGCACCGGTGAGGCCGGTACGCCGTCGGTGAAGACGGCGTTGACCTGTCCGCTGAGCAGGTGGTCGAAGAGCATCCCGGAGGCCCCGGCTGCCAGCTCGAGGTCCACCGCGGGGTAGTTGAGGTGGAACTCCGCCAGCAGCGAGGGGATCCGCACCGCCGAGGTGCTCTCCAAGGCCCCGATGCGGAACCGCCCGCGGGGTTGCTCCCCGGTGGCCAGGGACTTGGCTTCCCCGGCGATGTCGATCAGCCGGCGGGCGTATTCCAGGAACGCCTCCCCTTCTGCGGAGAGAGTGACCTGCCGCTTGTCGCGCAGCAGCAGGTCCATGCCCAGTTCCTTCTCCAGGAGCCGGATGCGGGTGGACACGTTCGAGGGGGCTCGCAGCATCTTCTCGGCGGCGGCGGTGATCCCGCCATGCTCGGCCACGGCCACGAACATCTCCAGTTGGGCGAACTCCATCGTTCTCTTTTCCAGAAGCTTAGGTTCCGAAACTGCTTGTTCACAGCAGGGTGACACCCCTCTAGCCTTTTATCAAGAGGTCGTTAGCACAGACCGAGACAGTTGGAAACCGATGGGGCCGAGAGATCGACCACACGGGACAGTCATCTTCCTCACAGCGATCCAGGGGTCCGATCCAGCGCCGCGCCACCTCAGGGGCGCAGACGGGGGTGAGGACCCCACCCTCGCCGGCTCGGGCCGACCGAGCGGACAGGATTCCTCCGTCCGTCGGCTGCCCCACCGGGTGGACGCTTCCCACTCACTGTCTCGGTGAGCCGGTGTGGCCCACCTCCCGTACTTCCCCAGCCTCGGCCCCCGGAAAGGACCGTAATTGTGACTGTTCAAGCATCTGCGACGGCGACGTCGCGCAACCCCGCCACCGGAGAGGTGATCGAGACCTACCCCTTCGTCGGCGCCGAGGACCTGGACACGGTCCTGCACCGGGTGCAGGCAGGGTTCGGGCAGTGGAGCCAGACCAACCCCGAGACCCGGTGCGAGGTGCTGGCCCGGATGGCCGGGCTGATGCGCCGCGATGCCGAGCAGCTGGCCGCGCTGATCACCGCCGAGATGGGCAAGCCCATCACCCAGTCGAGGGCGGAGGTGGAGAAGGCGGCCCGGGTGATGTCCTGGTACGCCGAGAACGGGGCGGAGATCCTCGCCGACACCCCCACCCAGATCGGGCCCGAGGCCCACGTGTCATACCTGCCCCTGGGCCCGGTGCTGGCGGTGGAGCCGTGGAACTTCCCCGTCTGGCAGGTGATGCGCGGGGGGATCACGATCCTGCTGGGCGGCAACGCCTACGTCCTCAAGCCCGCCCCCAACGTGGTCGGCTGCGGTGTGGCGATCGAGGCCCTGTGGGTGGAGGCCGGGCTGCCGGAGGGAGCCTTCAGCGTCCTCAACGCCGACAACGAGGTGGTGTCGGCGGCTATTGCGGACCCGAGGATCGCGGCGGTGACGGTCACCGGCAGTGTGGGGGCCGGTGCGGCGATCGCCTCCCAGGCCGGGCGGGTGGTCAAGCGCAGCGTGCTGGAGCTGGGCGGGTCGGACGCCTTCATCGTCCTGGCCGACGCGGACCTGGAGGAAGCGGTGGACGCGGCGATCCAGGGCCGGTTCCAGAACAGCGGCCAGATCTGCATCGCCGCCAAGCGCATCATCCTCCACCACGAGATCGCCAAAGAGTTCACCGAGGCGTTCGTGGCCAAGGTCAAGAACTTGACGGTGGGGGACCCCACCGAGGAGGACACCTACATCGGGCCCATCGCCCGCGACGACATCCGCCAGGAGATCCACGCCCAGGTCCAACGCACCCTGGCCGAGGGCGCCCAGCTGCTGGCCGGCGGGGAACTCATCGACGGGCCGGGCAACTACTACCAGCCCACCGTCCTGGCCGGGGTCACACCCTCGATGACGGCCTTCCGTGAGGAGATCTTCGGCCCCGTCGCCTCCCTGATCCTCGCCGAGGACCTGGAGGATGCGATCGCCAAGGCCAACGACTCCCAGTTCGGGCTCTCCGCCAGCCTGTGGACCGCCGACGCGAACCTGGCCTCGACGGTGGCCCGGCGCCTGCAGGTGGGTGGGGTGTTCATCAACGGCATCGCCGTCTCCGACCCGCGGATCCCCATCGGCGGGGTGAAGAACAGCGGCTACGGCCGGGAACTGTCCCACTTCGGGGTCCACGAGTTCACCAACATCCAAGCCGTCTGGAACCGCGGCGGCACCGACGAAGGAGTAGCAGATTGAATCAGGAACTGTTCGAGAAGGGTCTGGCCACCCGCCGCGAGGTCCTCGGCGACGCCTACGTCCAGCGCAGCCTCGACGGGGCTGACGAGTTCTCGATGCCGATGCAGGAGCTGGTCACCCAGTACTGCTGGGGTGATGTGTGGAACCGCCCAGGCCTGGAGCGGGCTCAGCGCAGCCTGATCAACCTGGCCATGATCTCCGCCCTGAACCGCCCGCACGAACTCAAGGTCCACGTGCGCGGAGCGATCCGCAACGGGGTGACCAAGGAGCAGATCCAGGAGGTCTTCCTCCAGGTCGCCATCTACTGCGGGGCCCCGGCCGCACTGGAGAGCTTCCGGCTGGCCCGGGAGGTCTTCACCGAGATGGACGCCGAGGAGGCCCAGGCATGACCACCATCGGATTCATCGGCCTGGGCAACATGGGTTTCCCCATGGCCGGGCGCCTGGCCGAGGCCGGGCACACGCTGATCGTCCAGGACCTGAGCACCGAGGCGGTGGAGAAGTTCCTCACCACCCACCCCACCGCCGCGGCGGCGCAGAAGGCCGGGTGGCAGAACGCGGATGTGATCATCACGATGCTGCCGACCTCCGCGATCGTCGAGGCCGTCCTGCTCAAGGGCCGGGTCGTGGCCGGGGCCTCGTTGAACACCCTGTTCATCGACATGTCCTCGGCCGAGCCCACCCGCTCCCAGCAGCTGGGCGCTGTCCTGGAGGAGAAGGGGATGCGCTACGTCGACGCCCCGGTCTCCGGAGGTGTGCGCGGGGCGGTCAACGGGCAGCTGGCCATCATGGCCGGCGGCTCCAGCGCTGACGTGCACGAGGCGAAGCGTTTGTTCGAGGTGATGGGCAAGTCCACCATCCACGTCGGGGCCCCCGGGTCCGGGCACGCGGCCAAGGCCCTGAACAACCTCGTCTCGGCGGCCTCGGTGGCCGTGACCGTCGAAGCCCTGCACATCGGGGAACGCTTCGGGATCGACCCGCAGACCCTCACCGAGGTGCTCAACGCCTCCTCCGGGCGCAGCAACACCTCCGAGAACAAGGTCTCCCAGTTCATGCTCTCGGGCTCCTACGGCTCCGGGTTCCCCATCGGGCTGATGACCAAGGACGTCAACATCGCCCTGGCCCTGGCCGAGGAACTCGGGGTGGAGGCCCAACTGAGCCACCACTGCGCCGATCTGTGGCGCAAAACCGTCGAGGAGGGCTTCGGCCCGGAGGACCACACCAAGATGTACGCCCTCCTCGACCGCCCCACTTCCGCTGTTTCGACCACTGAAGAAAGGCAAGCTCATGCGTGACTTCGCCGACGTGCTCCACCACGCCACCGAGGACTTCGAGTTCTCCCGGGAGATGCGCTACTACACCGGCAAACTCCACGTGACCATCGGGGACCAGGCCTGGCTGGCCGTCTACGACGACGGCCGCCTCCTGTCGGTGGCCGTCGCCGACATCGACCCCCAGGACGCCGCCATCGCCATCTTCGGCACCCGGCAGCAGTGGGAGGAGATGACCGCCGAGCACCCCCGGCCCTTCTTCCAGTCCCTGCAGTCCTCCTCGATCAAGCACGGGGTGCAGCTGAGCAACACCGACCAGTTCTACGCCTATCTGCCGGCCCTGAACCGGCTGATGCAGATCTTCCGCCAGCTCAACGTCCAAGGAGCGTAAGTCATGGCCAAGCACGAGCCGATCACCGGCCACTACGTCTACCTCACCGTCGAGGACATCGAGTACCGGGTCTACTACGAGGAGGCCGGCCAGGGAATCCCCCTGATCGTGGGACACACCGCCGGCTCCGACGGGCGCCAGTACCGGCACCTGCTCAACGACCCGGAGGTCACCGACCGCTACCGCGTCATCGCCTTCGACCTGCCCTTCCACGGCAAGTCCCTGCCCCCGCACGGGGAGAAGTGGTGGGAGCAGGAGTACCAGATGACCAAGACCCGCATGATCGCCTTCCCCAACGCCCTGACCGAGGCCCTGGAGCTGGACAGCCCGGTCTACATGGGCAGCTCCATGGGCGGGCACCTGGCCATCGACCTGGCCTCCAAGCACGCCGACCGCTACCGGGCGACCATCGCCGTGGAAGGCGCCCTGCGCTCGGCCGCGGAATACGTCCACGTCGGGATGGCCGGGATCCGCCGGGAGTACGACAACCCGAAGGTTTCGCGCACCTCCACCGGGGCGGCGATGATGCTCAACATCTCCCCGTACAGCCCCGAGGCGAACGTGCGCGAGATCCAGTGGGAGTACCAGTGCGGTGGACCCGGGGTGTTCGCCGGGGACCTCTACTACTACTACTACGACCACCACGTCACCCCGGAGGAGGCCCGGGCCATCGACACCAGCCAGTGCATGCTCTACCTGCTCACCGGTGAGTACGACCCCAACACCTCCCCGGCCGAGACCCAGGAGCTGGCCGACCTGGTGCCCGGGTGCAAGTTCTGGGCGATGCCCAAGCTGGGCCACTTCCCGGTGACGGAGAACTACGAGGAGTTCCGCCAGTATCTGCTGCCGATCCTGCAGGAGATCATCGACAATTCCGATCTGCCGGCGCTGGAGGAAGCCGGCAGCACCCCTCAGTAGTCGCAGGCCCCGGCGGCTGGCCGCCCGCCTGACCAACCGGCCACCCTCTCACTTCTGTCGGGACGCGTGAAGCACGCGGCCCTGACTCAGCACACCCTCGTACCACTCACAGGCATCGCGTCACGGGCACCGAGTGCTTCCCTGACGTCCCGTCACCACCATGGAGGTGGATCATGTCGATCCAAAACGAAGCCGATTGGCGGCCTGCGCCCGTCACCAACCGGCAGATCAAGTTCGCCACCGTGCTGGCCTTCTTCGCCTGGGCCTTCGCCGTCTACGACTTCATCCTTTTCGGCACCCTGCTCCCGGAGATCGGCAGGGATCTCGGCCTGGACACTGCGGAGCAAGCCGAACTGATCACCTGGATGGCCATCGGCGCGGTGCTGCTAGGCCTGCTCGCCGGCCCGGTCGTGGACAAGTTCGGTCGCAAGGCCGGGATGGCCTTCACCACCGCCGGGGCCGGCATCGCCTCAGCGCTGACCGCCCTGGCCGCCGTCGTCCCGATCTGGGGACTCGTGGCCATCCGGTCCCTGAGCGGGCTGGGTCTGTCCGAGCAAGGCGTCAACGGCGCCTACCTGAGCGAGCTCTACGGGGCCTCCGATGATCCGCGGATCAAGAAGCGCCAGGGCTTCATCTACTCCCTGGTCCAGGGCGGGTGGCCGGTCGGGGCGATCCTGGCCGCGGCCCTGACCGCGATCATGCTCCCGATCATCGGCTGGGCCGGGTGCTTCGTCTTCGCCGCGATCCCCTCTCTGATCGTCGCGGCCCTGGCCAGCAAACTGCGCGAGTCCCCGCAGTTCCAGTCCGTGCAGAAGCTGCGACGGCTCCAGGACCAGGGCGCCCACCAGGAAGCCGAGCAGCTCTCGGCTTCCCTGGGCATCGAGGAGCACGAGACCCGCAGCACCCTGGCCGACATCTTCCGCGGCCGCAGCCTGCGCACCACCCTCTCTCTGTCCATGGGACACATCCTGAACTACTTCTCCGTGCAGGTCTTCAGCGTCCTGGGCACCACCGTGCTGGTCAACGTGCACAACGTGTCCTTCACGAACTCGCTGGCCATCCTGCTGATGTCCAACCTCATCGCCTACCTCGGGTACCTCACCCATGGGTTCCTGGGCGACCGGTTCGGGCGGCGCAACGTCATCGCCTTCGGCTGGGTCACCGGCGGGATTGTGTTCACCGCGATGATCTACGGGCCCAGCGACTTCTGGACCGTCGTGGCGCTCTACAGCCTCGGCACCTTCTTCCTCATCGGCCCCTACTCCTGCGTCCTGTTCTTCGTCGGGGAGTCCTTTGAGACCCGCATTCGCGGCCGCGGCGCTGCCTTCGTCGCCGCCGTCGGCCCGATCGGGGCGATCTTCTCCTCCGCCCTGGCCACCACGGTCCTGGCCAACGACGGCACCTGGGCCACCGCCGCCTTCCTCTTCGGCGCCATCCCCTGCATGCTCTCCGGCATCGCGGTCCTGTTCTCCCGCAAGCACCCGCACGTCGTGGACCCCGTCCACGCCAGTGCCGCGGAGGTCGAGACCGAGCTGGCCGACTGACGGCCACCGGATCCGGCAGGACATCTTCGACCCCGCCGTCGGCTCTGCCCACCTGTGAAGGGCAGAGCCGACGGCGGACTCACACCACCACCCCGGCACCACCCCACATCGGCTTCTCACGGCCTCAGAGCCGCCACCATTCCACCAACCTGGGAGAAACCAATCATGGACACCTCAATCCACAGCGGCCGCTTGGCCTTCATGGCCGAACCCCGCGTGCTCGACTTCGCCGAGTACCCCGTCCCGGAGCCGGAGCCCAACGGGCTGGTCATGGAGATCACCCGGGCCAACGTCTGCGGATCCGAGCTGCACATCTGGAACGGCCGCCACCCGGTGAAGAAGCGCGGCGGACTGGGCCACGAAATGGTCGGCCGGGTCGCCTCCCTGGGGGCCGGCAAGACCACCGACAGCCGCGGCGACGCCCTGAGCGTGGGCGACCGGGTGGTGTGCACCTACTTCCAGACCTGCGAACAGTGCCGCCGCTGCGCCGACGGGCAGCGCAACCTCTGCGACAACGCCTACCAGTTCTTCGGCCGACAGCCCGAGGAATACCCCCACTTCCACGCCGCCTTCGCCACCCACTACGTCGTCCACCCCCGCCAGCACGTCTACAAGGTCCCCGACGTCATCCCCGACTCCGTGGCTGCCAGCGCCAACTGCGCCCTGTCCCAGGTCATGTTCGGGCTGGACTCCGTCGGGCTGCAGTACGGGGAGACCGTGCTCATCCAGGGCGCCGGCGGCCTGGGGCTCAACGCCGCCGCGCTGGCCAAGGCACGCGGCGCCCACGTCATAGTCATCGACGCAGTGGCCTCCCGGCTGGAGCAGGCCAAGCGTTTCGGTGCCTACGACGTCGTGGACCTCACCGAGATCCCCGACCTCGAGGACCGCGTGGCCCACATCCAGGAGCTGGCCGGTGGGCAGGGACCCGATGTGGCCGTGGAAGTCACCGGGGTCCCGGCCGCCTTCAGCGAAGGCCTCCAGCAGCTGCGCCGCGGCGGACGCTACCTGGTGATGGGCAACCTCTCCCCCGGCGCCACGGTGCCCTTCGACCCCGGCTACGTCACCCGCAAAGCCCTGACCATCAAGCACGTCGACCGCTACGACGGCCGCTACCTCGCCAAGGCCCTGGACTTCCTGGCCCGCAACCTCGACACCTACCCCTTCGAGGACCTCGTCGACGCCGAGTTCAGCCTCGACGACCTCGGGACGGCCCTGGAGAAGTCCCTGGCGCGCGAGGTCACCCGCGCCGCCATCGTTCTCTGACCCCACAGCGACCAGGCCACTTGCCACCGCCGGCCGCGCCGCCCAGCGGCGTTGAAAGGAATACCACCGTGACCACCAAAACCGCCCCACCCAGTCCTGCCCTGACCCCCGAGCAGCTGCGCCAGCGCAGCGTGTTCTCGGGCACCATCGGCGCCATCGTCGAGTGGTACGAGTACACCGTCTACGGCACCGCCGCCGCCCTGGTCTTCGGCAGCCTTTTCTTCCCCAGCGAGAACGAGGCCGTCTCCCAGATCGCCGCCCTGGCCAGCTTCGGGGTCGGCTTCCTCGCCCGACCCCTCGGGGCCTTCATCGCCGGACACCTCGGGGACCGGATCGGACGCAAGGCCACCCTGCTGATCACCTTCACCATCATGAGCCTGGCCACCGCCGGCATCGGCCTGCTGCCCACCTACCAGCAGGTCGGGCTCATGGCCCCGATCCTGCTGTGCGTGCTGCGGCTGGCTCAGGGCTTCGCCGTCGGCGGCGAATGGGGCGGAGCCGCCATCATCGCCGTGGAGAACGCCCCCAAGGGACGGCGCGGATTCTACGGTTCCTGGCCGCAAATCGGTGTGTCTTGCGGGCTGCTGCTCGGCACCGCCGCCGTGTGGCTGGCCCAGATCATCTCCGGAGACCAGTTCGACACCTGGGGATGGCGCCTGCCCTTCCTGGTGAGCATCGTCCTGGCCGCCGTGGGCCTCTACATCCGGATGCGCGCCGTGGAGAGCCCGGCCTTCCTGGAGGCCAAGAAGGAGGCCGAGGAGCACCAGCTCGAGGAGGTCGCCCCGATCCCGGTGGTCTTCAAGCACCACAAGAAGTCGCTGCTGATCGCGATGTTCTCCCGCTTCGCCGAGGCCGGGAACTACTACCTCTTCACCGTCTTCATGCTCTCCTACGTGGCCTCCACCCTGGACCTGCCCTCCAGCTACGGGCTCACCGCCGTGATGATCGGCTCAGCCCTGAACATCATCATGATCCCGATCTTCGGACGCATCTCCGACACCATCGGGCGGAAGAACACCTTCTTCTTCGGCGCAACCGTCATCGCCATCTCCGCCTGGCCGATCTTCGCCCTCATCGACACCGGCAACCCCTGGGCCATCATCCTCGGCGTGGCCATCTTCCTCACCTTCGGCCACCCGGCCGTGTACTCGGTGCTGCCGGCCTTCTACTGCGAGCTGTTCCCCACCAAGGTCCGCTACACCGGCATCTCGGTCGGCTACCAGCTCGCCGCCATCCTCCTGGCCGGCTTCACCCCCGTGATCGCACAAGCCCTCGTCGCCTGGTCCGGCGGCTACTGGCCCCTCGTCGTCGTGGTCGTCGTGACCGCTACGATCGCCGCCATCGCCGTGGCCGCCTCGAAGGAGACCAAGGACGTCGACCTCAACGCCGTCGAAGGCTAACCAGGTCACTCACGAACCGTAGGACTGAGGCGGGCCTCCCATTGGG
>NZ_JBHVDI010000041.1:0-23629 GCF_042802875.1 Kocuria sp. NPDC057446
GGGGGAGGCCGCCCAGACCGCCCGCCGTGCCGGTCCTCCGGGGCCGTCGGGTCCCAGGTGGTCGTCCACCGCGGTGTGCAGCGTCCGCAGCCCGTCCACCACCGCGTCCAGCTCGGCCCAGCAGGCGGCCGTCGGCCGGTGCTCCGCGCCGGCCGCGCCCAGCCAGGCCCCGACGGTCCCGGCGGGGCGTGCCCCGGGGTCCGCCCCGGCGGCCAGCACGGCGTGGAAGCGGCGGTCGCGCTCGTGGCGGGCCACCGCCAGCACCTGGTAGGCGCGGGCACGGGCGGCGGCCGTGCCGAGGTCCCCGGCCGGGTCCGTCGGCCCCGCGAGGCCCAGCTCCTCCAGGACGCGCACCCAGGACAGCACGCAGGACGCGGCGTCGAACAGCGCCTGCGCTCCCCGCAGCACCGCCGCCGCGGCCGGGTCGTCGAGGGACCCCCGGGAGAGGTCGTCGTAGCGCCGCAGCAGCTCCGTGCGCAGCGGCTCGACGTCACGGGGCGGCCGAGCCCGCAGGGCGTCGCGACGGGCCAGGGTGGAGGTGAGCTGCCACTCCGCCGGACGGGTCAGCAGCCGGGACAGCAGGGCGGCGTCGGTCCGGGCCCGGGAACGCAGGTACGCCCGGCGGCGCTCCTCGAGCGCGGGCCCGTCCCAGTCCCGGATCAGGGCCGCCAGCGGGTGCAGGCGGCCCCGGGCCACGAGCTGGGCGTCCAGGTAGTCGGACAGGGCCAGCACCTCGTCGTCGTCGGACTCCCGCCGGGGCAGCCGGGCGAGCGTGGCCGCGAGCGTGCCCCCGAGGCGCGGCAGGTCGCGCTCGAAGGCCACGGCCCGCTCGCGGCGGGGCGGGTCCGGGTCGAGGTAGAGCAGGGCCCGGTCGGCGTACCGCAGAGACGTCCTGGTGCGCGCCGCCTCCAGGGCCCGGTCGATGGGGATGTTGTCGAACACCCCGCCGTCGACCACGTGGTACGGGAGCTCCGTGGGATCGCGGTGCGCGCCGAACGCGTGGCTCAGGTCCGGGCGCGCGCCCCCCGGCCGCGGTGCGCCCTCCGGGCCCGGGGTGGGGGCGGACCACACCGAGGCCGGTTCGAAGGCGCCGGGGAAGGAGGCCGTGGCCCGGGCCGCGTAGGCGAGCCGGGACAGCGCCGCCGCGGCCTCCTCGGGTGCGCTGTCCCGCCCCGGGATGCCGTGGGCCAGGGGCGGGCCGGGGGATCCGGGCTCCGGGGACGAGAAGTGGAAGTCGCTGCGCCCCTCCGCCGACGCGCTGTAGGGGGAGGGGTCGCTGTCCAGGACCGTGGCGGACAGCTCGACCGTGACGTGCTCGGCCGCCAGGTCCGGGTGGTGCTCGGCGCCGGTCCGAAGCGCGTGGAGGGCGTCCAGCAGCCGGGGCCACAGGTAGTCGTCGCCGCGCAGCAGGGAGTCCACGGGGTGCCGTCCGAGCGGGCGCAGCAGCCGCCCCAGGGCGCCGTGCTCCGCCCAGATGCCGCCGAGGGCGTCCAGGTCGGACCCCGCGCGCTGGGCCACCGCGTGGACCACGCCGTTGAGCCCCCCGGCGCTCGCCCCCGCGAGCAGGTCGAGCTCCACCCGGTCGTAGCCGGCGTCGGCGAGCAGCCGCGCGTACACCCCCGCCCGCTCCTCGAGCGCCGGGTCGGGGACCGGGGAGGGGCGCAGCAGATAGGCGTGCAGCGCCCCGCGCCCGTCCCGGTGGATCCGGATCCGGCGCAAGAGGTCCAGCTCCGCCACCGCGCCGCCGATCCACACGGCGAGGCTGACACCGCCGCGCATGGCCAGGGCGAACCGGAGGGTGCGGCCGAACGCCGGGGGCCGGTCGGCCGTCGCCTCGGCGAGCCGCCGCGACGGCGGCAGGACCGTCAGCGGCAGGACCGGGACCTCAGCCGACAAGGGCGGCGAACGCCCGGGCCGGGCCGGGCCGGTGGGTCAGGTCGTGCCGGAGGTCCTCGAGCGCCCCCCGCCGCTCGTGGCCCTCGTCGAGCAGCTCCGCCACGGCGTCCCGCACCTCGGCGGTCGACAGGGCGTTGGGGTCCAGCACCGTCCCGAGCCCGGCGGCCTCGAGCGCCGCCGCCCCCGCGAACTGGTCCGTGGACATCGGGAGCAGGAGCAGGGGCACCCCGGCGGTGAGCGCCTCGGTCACGCTGTTGTTGCCCCCGTGGGAGACCGCGACGCTCGCCCGGCGCAGCAGCGTGACCTGCGGCAGGGTGGCCCGCACGAGCCAGGACTCCGGGACCGGGCCCAGCTCGGCGGGCCGGGTCGACCCCGCCGCGAGCGCGACCCGCACGTCCAGGCCGCGGAGGGCCTCCGCGACCCGGGCGAGCACGTCCCCGCGCACGGACAGGAAGCTGCCCAGGCTGAGGTAGACGACCGGGCGGTCCGAGGCGGCCAGCCACGCGGCCACCTCGGGGTCCTCGGCCTCCTCCCGGACGGCGGAGCCGAGGAACGTGTGCTCGGGCAGCGCCCGGGTCCGGTGCTCGTCGTGGAGCTCGCCCGGATAGTTGAGCAGGAGGTCGTCGCCGGTCTCCGCGAAGGCGTCGGCGCTCGCCGGGGTCCCCGGGGCGATCTGCTGCAGGGCGTCGTTCCACTGCTCGGTGAACTCGTCCCGCACGGACGAGCACAGCCGGTGCAGCGCCTCGAGCTCGGCCGGGGCCGGGCGCAGCCGGCCGGGCCACGCGGGCGGGTGCCCGTAGACCTCGTCGGCCACCGTCAGCGCCGAGGGGTGGCCCAGCACGACGTCGGCGTGCCGGATCCCGGAGCCCGTCAGGGCCAGGCGGGCCGCGAAGGCCAGGTGGTCCACGACCACCTGGTCCGGCCGGACCCGGTGCACCACGGCCTGGACCCGCCGGGCCGTGCCGAGCGGGTCCCAGAGCAGGTCGTCGCGCCGGGCCCGCGCCTGGAAGGCCAGGGTCTCCGCGGGGCCCCGGCGGGTGGCGGCGAAGAACCCGCGCAGGGCGTCGTCCTCACCGGGGGGCTGCTCCTCCGCCCGGATCACCCCGGGGTTGGAGCCGCGGCCCAGCGGCAGGATCTCGACCTCGAGGCCGAAGCCCCGGGCGATGGCGGCGGTCGCGGGACCGGTGGCCACGACCACCCGCTCCCCGGCGTCCCGCCACGCGGTGGCCAGGGTCGCGAGGGGGAACAGATGGGAGGCGTAGTCGGGGCTGATCACGAGCAGGGTCACGGGGTGGGGCTCCTGTCGGCCGCGTGCGCCACGGCGTCGTCGTAGACGGAGGTGAGGGTGGTCGCCATCACCTCGATGCTGAAGCGGGCGCGGACCAGGGCGCGGGCCGCGCGGGCGGCGCGCTCCGCGCCGGGGTGGGCCGCCAGGTCGAGGGCGCGGGCCACGGCGCGGGTGAGCGCGGCGGCCTCGCGGGTGTCGACGAGGACGCCGGTGACGCCGTCCTGCACGAAGGTGGCCGGCCCGCCGGCGTCGGGCGCCACGACCGGCAGACCGGTGGCCAGGGCCTCGACGAGCGCCACCCCGAACTCCTCCTTGAGGCTCGCGCAGACGTAGACGCCCGCAGGGGCGGACAGACCCGGACGGCCGCGCCGCACCGCGGCGAGCCAGGCGACCACCGTGGCGTGGGGGCGGTGGCCGGCCAGGAGCAGACCGGCGGACGCGGCCTCGTCGCGGGGCAGCGCGGCATCGATGCGGGCGAGCTGCTCGCGCTCGTCGGCGGAGGGGGAGGCGAGGTCCCCGCCCACGACGAGGAGGTTGCAGCGGGCGCGCAGCCCGACGTCCTGCACCCAGGCCTCGACGAGCGTGGCCGTGCCCTTCACCCGGTGCACGCGGCCCACCGTCACCACCAGCGGCAGTCCGCGCCGCGCGGCGGGCAGGCCCGCCAGGACGGCGTCGAGCTCGTCGAGGTGCGTCCCGGTGCCGGAACGCACCTGCTCGGCGGCACGGTCCACGGCCCCCAGGTCGATGCCCTCCGGCACCACCGTGCACCGGCCGGGCTCGTCGAGGTCCACGTCGAGCAGCTCGCGGGCGTCCCGAGCCAGGTCCGGGCGCGGGAAGAGCACCAGGTGCTCCGCCCGCGCCGCGAGGTCCGCCAGCAGGCGCACGCGGAACCACAGGTGCTCCACGGCATCGGCGGCGCCGAAGCCGGTGCGGGTCAGGGTGCCGGCGCGCTCGCGCGCGGCGACGAGCGCGTGCGGATCGGGGGCCATCGTGAGCACCCAGGGGATCCCGCGCTCCGCGGCCACCGCGGCGGCGGCCATGGAGCCCACGTCCGCCATGCGCAGGTGCAGGACGTCCACGCGCCCGGCCCGGCGCAGCACGCGCCGCAGCCCCCGCTCCGCGGCCACCCGCCGCGGCCAGGCGTCCGCCATGTGCACCGGAGGACCTGTGAAGGGCACGACGCCGAAGACGTGCCGGCTCGCGGCCGGTTGCGGGAGCGCGTCCCGCGCCTGGTCGTGCGTGCCCCGGGACACCGTCAGGACGCGGGCGACGCCGGGGTCGCGTCCCGCGCTGAGGGCGTCGCCCAGCTGGGCGAGCAGCGTGGCGATCCCGCCGTTGTCCCCGCGCCCCGAGAAGGTGAGGTCGCGGTCGATCTCCGCGTGCAGGAACGGCTGCAGCACGGTGAGCCCGTCGCAGCCGGGCGCGGGCCCGGCGCCCTCCCGCAGCTCCGCGGAGGCGAGCCGGGCGACGGCGGCCAGCGGCCCGCTCGTGCGCGCGCACTCCCGGGCGAGGTCCGTCAGCTCGGCTGCGCTGTCCGCAGGAGTGTCCGCCGCGCTCGCCGCGCCGTCGGCCGCGGACGGGGCGCCGGCGAACCACCGGTCCACCAGGGCCTCGAGCGCCGCCGCGCGGACCCCGTGGTCCTCGTCGGCGCTGCCGGCCAGGGCCCGCAGCCGTTCGGCGGGCCCGGTCCCGGGGACGAGGCCGAGGGTCTCGGCGAGCCGCGCGCGGCTGCCCGGGGCCACGGCTCCCGCGAGGGCGTGCTCGAGGGCGGCGGCGACCGCGTCCGGCGCCGTGGGGGCCCAGGCCTGCAGGGTGCGCTGGGCCAGCATGCCGGGGAAGCCGCCGCCGGCGACGAGGTCGGCGAGGGAGGCTGCGGCGCGGGGGAGGGGGTCGCGGTCGGCGAGGGCCCACGCGGTGTGCTCGCGCAGCCACGGCTCGTCGGCGCCGAGGAGCGCGGTGAGCAGGACGTCCGCGCGCGGGCCGGGCACGGAGGCGAGGGCGTGGACGGCGGCGACGGCCACGACCTGGTCCTCGCGCCGGTGGATCATCTCCACCAGGGCGGGCAGGGCCCCGGCGGGGTCCTGCCGCGCGGCCCGGACCAGGTCCTCCGTGCGGCGGATGGCGTCGAGGATCGACGGGGCGCGGCGGAGGGCCGCGAGGGCTTCGTGCGTCGCCGCGCCGGTGCGCGCTGCGCTCGTGATCGGGGCGCGGGGCGCGGCGAAGGTCATGGGTTCACGGTAGCCGCAGGCCCGGTCCCGCGGACAGCGGCACCGGTGATTCTCAGGATGCTGGGAGCCGGCGTGCGGCCCGGCGGGCGTCGGCGCGGCGGCAGAGCACGGCGAACAGGGCGCCCGAGAGGTTGTGCCAGACCGAGAAGACCGCGGCCGGCAGGGCCGCGAGCGGGTTCATGTACTGGGCCGCGAGCGCGGCGGCCAGGCCGGAGTTCTGCATGCCCACCTCCACGGCGGTGGTGCGGCGCACGGCGACCGGCTGTCGCGTCACCGCTCCCACGAGGTGGCCCAGGACCAGGCCGAGGACGTTGTGCAGGATCACGGCCGCGAGCACGAGCAGGCCGGCCTCGACGATCCGGTCGGCGCTGGCCGAGACCACGATGGCCACGATCAGGGCGATGGCCGCGACCGAGACCCATGGCAGGACGGGCAGGGCGCGCGCGACGAGACGGGGCACGAGCAGGCGCACGGCGAGGCCCGCGACGACGGGCAGGAGCACGATCTTGGTGATCGACCACGCCATGGACCCGCCGTCCACCGGCAGGTACTGCCCGGCCAGCCAGAGCGTGAGCAGCGGAGTGAGCAGCGGGGCGAGCAGCGTGGAGATCGAGGTCATGGCCACGGACAGCGCTACGTCACCGCGGGCGAGGTAGGCGACCACGTTCGAGGCCGTGCCGCCGGGGGCGCAGCCCACCAGGATCACGCCCGCGGCGAGCTCCGGCGGCAGCCGCAGGAGGAACACCACGAGGAGAGCCACGAGAGGCATGACCGCGTACTGGGCTGCCACGCCGAGCAGCACCGGCAGCGGCCGCTTCGCCACGAGCACGAAGTCCACGGGCCGCAGGGTCAGCCCCATGCCGAACATGACCACGCCGAGCAGGGGATTGATCCAGCCGGTGAGTCCGCTCACGGCGCCGGGGGCCAGGAAACCCACGAGACCGCCCACGATCACGAGCACGGGGAAGATCAGGACGGCGGCGTAGGCGCTGCGGTCGGGGGCGGTGGTCCCGGTCGCGGGACCGGCGGTCACCATCCGCGGGCCCGCCACTCCTCGAGGTGCGGACGCTCCGCCCCCAGCGTGGTCGGCTTGCCGTGGCCCGGGTGGATCACGGTGTCGTCGTCGAAGCGCTCGAAGACGCGCTCGGTGACGTCGTCCATGAGCTGCCGGAAGTCCTCGGGGCTGTTGGTCTTGCCCACACCGCCCGGGAAGAGGGAGTCGCCGGAGAAGATGTGCGCCGGGCCCGCGGGGTCGCGGTAGACCAGGGCGATCGAGCCGGGGGTGTGCCCGCGCAGGCCGATGACCTCGAGGTCGAAGCCGTCGAACTCGGCGGTGTCCCCGTCCTCGAAGGTCAGGTCCATGGGCACGGCGATGTCGGACTCGTCGTCGGCGCCGCACGCGGTCATGGCCTCGGAGCGGGACCGGACCTCCTCGAGGGCGCGCACGTGGTCCCAGTGCGAGTGGGTCGTGATGATCAGCTGCAGGTTGCCGTAGGCCTGCGAGCAGTCGCCGTTGCCGGCGCCCACGAGGCCGGCGATGGCCCGGGCGTCGTCGGCCGCGTCGATGAGGACCTGCGTGCCCTCGCCCTTGGACGTGAGGAGGTAGACGTTGTTGTCCATCTCGCTCACGGAGATCCGGCGAATCGTGACCTCGGCGAGGTCGGCGACCTCCGTCTTCGTTGCGATCATGCGGTACAGGCTACTCAGGGGTCTCCCAGGGATCCAGTCGGGCCGCCCGGGGGCCGCCGACCATGGCCTCCGCGCCGCCCGAGGGCGTAGAGACGGACGAGCCGGACTCTGCCGCCGCACGGTCCGAGCGTCATCTGACGGGAACTTCGCGACGGGGGTTCACGGGTCTGACCTGTACGAATAGCATCCTCGGCACCAGACGGCCGCGGCGTGGCCGATCTCCGCGCCGTCCCCGCCGGCCCAATTCCACTCCAGGAGCCCACCATGGCGTCCCCAGCAGCTCTTCGGCACGGCGTCCTCGCGGCCACCGTCGCACTCGCGATCTCCTCCTGTGGCCCGCAGGAAGGCTCACCGCCGCTCGCCGCCGGCGCGGCACCGGCCGCCGGGCAGTCTTCCGGGGCCGCCACGGCCGCCCCCGCGGCTCCGGGGGACCGCCTGCCCGATCTGGTCGCCCTGCCGCTGCAGTCCTTCCACGTCGCCTACGAGGACGGGGAGAAGGTCCTGCGCTTCGGCACCGACGTCCTGAACGACGGGGACGGGCCGCTGGACGTGACCGGCGTCCGCCCCAGTGTCCTGGAGCCAGACCTGAAGGTCTCGCAGAACATCCTGCGGACGGACGGCACCGTCAGGACCGTCGAGACCGCAGCCGTCATGCGCTATGCGACCCTGGACGGCCACGAGCACTTCCACGTGCAGGACTTCGAGCGCTATCGATTGCGTCCGGAGGACGGCACGGAATGGCGCGGCTCCCACAAGGAGGGCTTCTGCCTGCGCGACGACGGCAACCTGGGCGGCAAGCCCTCCCGGTACGACGACGACGACTTCTACTGCGGTGGGGAGGAGCAGAACGAGCTCCTGGAGCTCCGGCAGGGGCTGTCCGAGGGATGGGTGGACGTCTACGACTGGTATCTCGAAGGCCAGTACATCGAACTG
This sequence comes from Kocuria sp. NPDC057446, assembly GCF_042802875.1. Classification (NCBI taxonomy): domain Bacteria; kingdom Bacillati; phylum Actinomycetota; class Actinomycetes; order Micrococcales; family Micrococcaceae; genus Kocuria; species Kocuria sp. NPDC057446. The sequence goes on from NZ_JBHVDI010000041.1 coordinate 8,035, forward strand.
GAGGGACTCGAGCTGCCGGGGAACTTCTGTGTAGAGGTCGAAGCCGACCCCGACGGGTTGTTCACAGAGAAGACCCGGGACAACAACACGACCTCCGCCATGGTCCGCATCACGGAGACGGCGGTCTCTCTCATCCGCCAGGGCTGCTAGGGCCAGGCCGCCACTCTTCACCGCTCCCTCCGGGGTGTGAGCAACGCGACCCCTCATGCCGTAGTCCTGGCTCCGGGGCATTGCCAAGGGCCGCCCGAGCACGTATGGTTGCGTGCGGCAACAAACTATCAATGGCGTCCGGCCGCACTGGCAAGCGCGTCGTCGAGGACGCGGACCCCGCCGCGGGCGGGGGGAGTGCGGACCGGGCGCCCGTTTGTCGATTCCCCGCACAGCCTTCCCGCACACCCCACCACCGGAGGATCCGATGCCCGTTTCCCACGACACCGCCGTGGAGCTGGTGCGCGACCTGCTGGAGCTGCAGCGGGTCATGAAGCGCGTGACCAAGACCGACGCGGGCGGCCGCCGGCTCAACCCCACGGCGATCGCGCTGCTCTACTACCTCGACAGCAACGGTCCGCGCCGGGCCACGGTGATGGCCTCCGAGACCGGTCTCGGACCCTCGGGTCTGAGCCGCCAGCTGGCCGTCCTCGAGGAGGAGGGCCACGTGGAGCGCACCCCCGACCCCGACGACGGGCGCGCCGCGCTCGTCGCCATCACGGAACGGGGCCGGGAGCAGGTCCGCGCCGTGCTGGAGGAGGACGCCCAGCGTCTCGCCGCGCGGCTCGAGGACTGGGACGAGCAACAGGCCCGCACCAGCCGCGGAGCCATCAACGAGATCACCACCGTCTTCCTGGACTCCCTCGGCGTGGAGCGCACCACGTCCTGCCGGGGACCGCAGGAGCACACCGACCAGAGGCACGCAGAACGAGAGCACGAGGAGCCGACCGCCCGATGACGTCACCGCAATCGACCGCCGCACCGGGCGGAGGGACCGGCGCCTCCCACGAGGACGTGCTGCGCGCGCTCACCGGGATCCTCTCGGTCTTCTTCATGGCGATGGTCACCCTCACCATCATCGGCACGGCCCTGCCCGTGATCATGGCCGACCTCGGCGGGGACCAGACCTCGCTGTCCTGGACGGTCACCGGCACCCTGCTCGCCAACGCCGCCACCACCCCCGTGTGGGGCAAGCTCGCCGACCTCTTCGACAAGAAGAAGCTGCTGCAGCTGTCCATCGTGATCTTCGTGCTCGGCTCGGCCATGGCCGGGTTGGCCCCGACCATCGAGTTCCTCATCCTGGCCCGCGTGGTCCAGGGCGTGGCCATGGGCGGGATCATGGCCCTGGCCATGACCATCATGGGCACGATCATCCCGCCCCGCGAGCGCGGCCGCTACGCCGGCTACATGGGCGCCGTGATGGCCGTGGCCACCTCCGCCGGCCCGCTGCTCGGCGGGCTGATCGTGGACCTCTTCGGGTGGCGCTGGGTGTTCCTCATCCCCGCCCCGCTCGCGGTCCTGGCGGCCGTGCTCGTCCACCGCACCCTGCACATCCCGCCGCAGGCGCCGCGGAAGGTGAGCATCGACTGGCTCGGCATCCTCCTGCTGGTCGTCTCGGCCTCCGCGCTGCTGCTGTGGGTGTCCCTGGCCGGCCAGCCGGGGATGTTCGAGTGGATCTCGCCGGCCTCCGCGGCCCTCGTGGCCACCGCGCTCGTGGGCACCGTGCTGTTCGTGCTCGTGGAGCAGCGCGCCGCCGAGCCGGTGCTGCCCATCCGGGTGGTCACCGAGCGCACCACCGCGCTCGCCATCCTCGCGGCCATCGCCACCGGCGGGGCCATGTTCGCCTCGACCACCTACCTGGGCCAGTACTTCCAGCTGGGCCAGGGCTTCAGCCCCACCATGGCCGGGGTGCTCATGCTCCCGCAGGTGTTCGGCTCCCTCGTGGGCGCCACGGTCGCCGGGCAGCTGATCACCCGCTACGGGCGGTGGAAGATCATCCTGGTGGTCGCCGCCGTGCTCATGTCCACGGGGCTGTTCCTCGCCGCGACCCTCACGCACGACACCACGCTGTGGGCCGTGGGCGTGTTCATCTTCCTGGTGGGCCTCGGCATCGGTGCGCTGAACCAGAACCTCGTCCTGGCCGTGCAGAACACCGTGGGGCTCAAGGACATGGGTGCGGCGTCCTCCTCGGTCGCGTTCTTCCGCACCCTGGGCGGCGCCGTGGCGGTGGCCGTCTTCGGCGCACTCATGAGCTCCCACCTCGCCCGGCAGCTGGCCGACAGCTCCCGGGCCCGGGGCGGGGACCCCGCGGCGGTGGACTCCTCCACCATGGACCTGGAGTCGCTGCCCGCGTCCGTCGAGGGCGTGGTGCGGGAGGCCTACGGCACGGGCACGGGTCTCGTGTTCCTGGTCGCCGCCCTCGCGTCCCTGGTGACCCTGTTCGCGGTGCTCCTCATCAAGGAGGTCCCGCTGCGCCGCACCGTGGACATCGTCGAGGTGGACCCCGCCACGGGCCGGCTCACGGTCGTCACCCGCAGCGTCGACGTCCGGGAGGTTCGCCGGCAGCAGGCGGCCGCCGCCGGCCGGGACCCCGAGGCGGCCGGTCCGCACCCGGACGGCGCCGGAACCGGCCCCGAGTCCTCCGGCCGCGCACCGGAGGATCCCGCCGGCGCACCGCAGGGCTCCGCCCGCGGCGGGGCGGCCCGGGAGCGGGTCCGCGAGGACACCTCCACCGGCCCCGTGGACCGGGTGTGAACCCGCCCACGGGTCCGGTCCCGATGTCCGGGCCCGGTACTAGAGTGGAGGGCGTGTCTGAGCCGATCCCCACGTCCACCCTGGTCCTGAACCCGTCGACCGACCCCTCCGAAGCCCTCGACGGGCCGGTGACCGCCACCGGCGCCCGGACCGCCCGCCGCTCCGACCTCACCGAGATCGTGGTGCAGGGCGCGCGTGAGCACAACCTCGACAACGTCTCGCTGACCGTGCCGCGGGACGCCATGGTCGTGTTCACGGGCCTGTCCGGGTCCGGGAAGTCGTCGCTGGCCTTCGACACGATCTTCGCGGAGGGCCAGCGCCGCTACGTCGAGTCCCTGTCCTCCTACGCCCGGATGTTCCTGGGCCGGGTGGACAAGCCGGACGTGGACTTCATCGAGGGCCTGTCCCCGGCGGTGTCCATCGACCAGAAGTCCACCTCCCGGAACCCGCGCTCCACGGTCGGCACGATCACCGAGATCTACGACTACATGCGTCTGCTGTGGGCCCGCGTGGGCCACCCCCACTGCCCCGAGTGCGGCGAGGCGATCGAGAAGCAGACCCCGCAGCAGATCGTGGACCAGCTCCTGGAGATGCCGGAGAAGACCCGCTTCCAGGTGCTCGCGCCCGTGGTGCGCGAGCGCAAGGGCGAGTTCGTGGACCTCTTCCAGGAGCTCTCCGCGAAGGGCTTCTCCCGCGCCACCGTGGACGGGGAGACCGTCCAGCTCACGGACCCGCCCAAGCTCAAGAAGCAGTTCAAGCACACCATCGAGGTGGTCGTGGACCGGCTCGTGGTCAAGGAGGGCATCCGCCAGCGCCTGACCGACTCCGTCGAGACGGCGCTGGGCCTGGCCGAGGGGCGCGTCGTCGTCGAGCTCGTGCCCCGCACGGACGAGGAGATCGCCCACCCGCTGGAGCTGCGCCGCCCGTTCTCCGAGAACCTCGCGTGCCCCAACGAGCACCCCCTGCAGGCCGACGAGATCGAGCCCCGCTCCTTCTCCTTCAACGCACCGTTCGGCGCGTGCCCGGAGTGCGACGGCATCGGCTCGCGCCTGGAGGTCGACGAGGAGCTCGTGGTCCCCAACCCGGACCTCTCCCTCGTGGAGGGCGCCATCGCCCCCTGGTCCCTCGGCAAGGCCACCAGCGAGTACTGGAACCGGCTGCTGGCCGGCCTGGGCCAGGAGCTGGGCTTCGACCTGGTCACCCCCTGGCACAAGCTGCCCGCCAAGGCGCGCAAGGCGATCCTCGAGGGCAAGGACTACCAGGTCACGGTGGCCTACCGGAACCGGTTCGGCCGGGAGCGGCGCTACACCCAGGGCTTCGAGGGCGTGATCGGCTACATCAAGCGCAAGCACGCGGAGACGGAGTCCGACAACGCCAAGGACCGCTACGAGCAGTACATGCGCCAGGTGGCCTGCCCCGCCTGCGACGGCGCCCGGCTGAACCCGACCATGCTCGCCGTGACCGTGGGCGGGCGGAACATCGCCGAGACCACCCGGATGCCCATGCGGGAGGCCCACGCGTTCTTCCGGGACCTGGAGCTCAGCGCGCGGGAGTCGAAGATCGGCGAGCAGGTGCTCAAGGAGATCCAGGCCCGCCTGACGTTCCTCGTGGACGTGGGCCTGGACTACCTCAACCTCGAGCGCGCCGCCGCGACGCTGTCCGGCGGCGAGGCCCAGCGCATCCGCCTGGCCACCCAGATCGGCGCCGGCCTCGTGGGCGTGCTCTACGTCCTGGACGAGCCGTCCATCGGCCTTCACCAGCGGGACAACCGCCGGCTCATCGGGACCCTCACCAAGCTGCGGGACATGGGCAACACCCTGATCGTCGTGGAGCACGACGAGGACACCATCCGCGAGGCCGACTGGATCGTGGACGTCGGTCCCGGCGCCGGCGAGCGCGGCGGGCGCGTGGTGCACTCCGGGACCTACGATAAGCTGCTCGCCAACGAGGAGTCCATCACGGCGGACTACCTCTCCGGCCGCCGGGCCATCCGGGTGCCCGCGCAGCGGCGCGCGATCGACCGCAAGCGGATGCTCAAGGTCGTCGGCGCCCGGGAGAACAACCTGCGCGGCATCGACGTGTCCTTCCCGCTGGGGGTGCTCACGGCGGTGACCGGGGTGTCCGGGTCCGGCAAGTCCACGCTGGTCAACGACATCCTCTACACGTCCCTGGCCAACAAGCTCAACGGGGCCAAGCAGGTCCCCGGCCGGCACAAGCGGATCGACGGCGTGGACCACCTGGACAAGGTGGTGCACGTGGACCAGAGCCCGATCGGGCGGACCCCGCGCTCGAACCCCGCCACGTACACGGGCGTGTTCGACCACATCCGCAAGCTCTTCGCCGAGACCCCCGAGGCCAAGGTGCGCGGCTACCAGGCCGGCCGGTTCTCCTTCAACGTCAAGGGCGGGCGCTGCGAGGCGTGCTCCGGCGACGGCACGATCAAGATCGAGATGAACTTCCTGCCGGACGTCTACGTCCCGTGCGAGGTGTGCAAGGGGGCCCGGTACAACCGGGAGACCCTCGAGGTGCACTACAAGGGGAAGACCATCGCGGAGGTCCTCGAGATGCCCATCGAGGAGGCCGCCGAGTTCTTCAAGGCGTTCGGCCCGATCGCCCGGCACCTCAACACCCTCGTGGACGTGGGCCTGGGCTACGTGCGGCTGGGCCAGCCCGCCACGACCCTGTCCGGGGGCGAGGCCCAGCGCGTGAAGCTGGGCGCGGAGCTGCAGAAGCGCTCCAACGGCCGGTCCATCTACGTGCTGGACGAGCCCACCACCGGCCTGCACTTCGAGGACATCCGCAAGCTGCTGCTCGTGCTGCAGGGGCTCGTGGACAAGGGCAACACCGTGATGACCATCGAGCACAACCTCGACGTCATCAAGTCCGCGGACTGGATCGTGGACCTCGGCCCGGACGGCGGCTCCGGCGGCGGACAGGTCGTGGCCGAGGGCACCCCCGAGCAGGTCGCGCGGAACACGGACAGCCACACCGGCCGGTTCCTCGCCGAGGTGCTCGCCGAGCGCCCCGCCCCCGCGGGGGCCGCCCGATGACGGCGCCCGTGGTGCTCTGGGACCTGGACGGCACCCTCCTCGACCCGGCCGGGGCGATCACCGGCGGCATCGCCCGGGCCCTGGCCGAGCACGGGCACGCCGTGCCCGAGGACCTGCGCCGGTTCGTGGGACCGCCCGTGGGCTTCTCGCTGCGGACCTTCACCGACGTCCCGGAGGAGGGGATCCCCGCGGTGGTCGCCTCCTACCGGGCCCGCTACCGCACCGAGGGCCTGGCGCAGACCCGGGTCTACCCGGGGGTCGAGGAGCTCCTGGAGCGCCTGCACGGCGCCGGGGTGCGGATGGCCGTGGCCACGCAGAAGCCCGAGCCCACGGCCGAGCTCGCCGTGGAGCGGTTCGGGCTGGGCCGCTGGTTCGAGACCGTCTCGGGGGCCGCCGACGACGCCGCGGCCGCCCCGCGCGACGGACAGGCCCACGACAAGCCCGCGATCATCGGCGAGGCCCTGCGCCGGCTCGGCGTGGACGCCCCGGACCCCGCCCGCACGGTGATGATCGGGGACCGCCGCTACGACGCCGAGGGCGCCCTCGCCCACGGCATCGACTGCCTGGGCGTGGCCTGGGGCTTCGCCGACGAGGACGAGCTGGGCACCGGCTTCGCCGCCGTGGCCCGGGACGCCGCCGAGCTCGGGGAGCTGCTGACCCGGTACACCGCCCCGGCGCCGACCGGCCGCTGACGGGGGACCCGACCGTGGCCGACCCGGAGAGCTACCGCCCCGCCCGCCAGGACATCCCGACCGCCCCGGGGGTCTACCGCTTCCGCGACGAGTACGGGCGCGTGGTCTACGTGGGCAAGGCCAAGAACCTGCGCAACCGGCTGAGCTCCTACTTCGCGCCCCCGCACGCGCTGAGCCCCAAGACCCGCGCCATGGTCACCACCGCGGCCGGCGTCGAGTGGACCGTGGTGGGCAGCGAGCTGGAGTCCCTGCAGCTCGAGTACACGTGGATCAAGGAGTTCAAGCCCCGCTTCAACATCGCCTACCGGGACGACAAGTCCTACCCCTACCTCGCCGTGACCATGGCAGAGTCCGTGCCCCGGGCCCAGGTGGTGCGCGGGGAGAAGAAGAAGGGCAACCGCTACTTCGGGCCCTACTCCCAGGCCTGGGCCATCCGCGAGACCCTCGACGCCCTGCTGCGCGTCTTCCCCGTCCGGACCTGCTCGAAGGGCGTCTACCGGCGCGCCGAGCAGTCCGGGCGCCCGTGCCTGCTGGGCTACATCGACAAGTGCTCCGCCCCGTGCGTGGGACGGATCTCCGAGGAGGACCACTACGCCCTCGCGGAGGACCTCTGCCGGTTCATGGCCGGGCACGCCACCCCGTTCATCAAGGAGCTCCAGCGGCAGATGCAGGAGGCCGCCGCCGCCATGGACTTCGAGACCGCCGCCGCCCGCCGGGACGACATCGCCGCGCTCGAGAAGGCCTTCGAGCGCAACGCCGTGGTGCTCTCCGACAGCACCGACGCCGACTTCTTCGCCCTCGCCGAGGACGAGCTGGAGGCCGCCGTGCAGGTCTTCCACGTCCGCGGCGGCCGGATCCGCGGCCAGCGCGGCTGGGTCACCGAGAAGGTCGAGGAGGCCGACGGCGGACGGCTGCTGGAGCAGCTGCTGGAGCAGGTCTACGGCGAGACCGCGACGGACGCCGCCGAGAGCGCCCAGGCCGCCGCGCCCCCGGCCCCTAGCGGGTCCAAGCACCGGCCCTCCGCGGAGCTCGCCTACCGGGAGGACGCCATCCCGCGCACCGTGCTGCTCTCGGAGCCCGCGGACAGCGCCGACCGGCTCGAGGAGTGGCTCTCGGGCCTGCGCGGGTCCCGGGTCTCGATCGCCGTCCCGCAGCGCGGGGAGAAGGCCCACCTCATGGAGACGGTGCAGGAGAACGCCCGGCAGGCCCTGAAGCTGCACAAGTCCCGCCGGGCCGGTGACATCACCACCCGGTCCGCGTCCCTTCAGGAGCTGCAGGAGGCCCTCGACATCCCCGTGCCGCTGATGCGCATCGAGTGCTACGACATCTCGCACGTGCAGGGGACGAACGTCGTCGCCTCCATGGTCGTCTTCGAGGACGGGCTGCCGAAGAAGTCCGACTACCGGAAGTTCTCGGTCACCGGCGAGGCCGCCCGGGACGACACCGCGTCCATGTACGACGTCATCTCCCGGCGGTTCCGCCGGCACCTCGAGGAGCAGGCCGAGCGGGAGGCGGCCGGTCCGCGCACCGGGCAGGTCGACGCCGGGGCCGAGGCCCCCGAGCGGGCACGGTTCGCCTATCCGCCCAGCCTCGTGGTGGTCGACGGCGGGCCCCCGCAGGTCGCCGCCGCCGCCCGGGCGCTGTCGGACCTCGGGATCGAGGACGTGCACGTGGTGGGGCTGGCCAAGCGGCTCGAGGAGGTCTGGGTGCCGGACGACGAGTTCCCCGTGATCCTGCCGCGCGCGAGCCAGGGCCTGTACCTGCTCCAGCGGATCCGCGACGAGGCCCACCGCTTCGCCATCACCTTCCACCGGAAGAAGCGCTCCTCCGCCATGACCGTCTCCGTGCTCGACGAGCTGCCCGGGGTGGGCCCCGCGAAGCAGAAGGCGCTGCTGAAGCACTTCGGCTCCGTCAAGAAGCTCCGGGCGGCCCGCGTCGAGGAGATCGAGCAGGTCCCCGGCTTCGGACGGGCCCTGGCCGAGAAGGTGGCCGCCGCGCTGCAGGCCTCGGACGCCGAGACCGCCCCGGCGGTCAACATGACCACGGGCGAGGTGCTCTCCTGAGATCGGGCGCGCCGCCGGGAACGCCGCGGCACCCCGCCGACTTCGTTAGGCTGGGGCGGGACCGCCGCGGGCGCCCGGCCGAGACCGGTGCCCCGGGTGCGGCCGGGCAGCAGGCACGGACCACCAGGCGCAGGCCACCACGACGGGAAACGGAGCGGACATGAGCGAGAACACCGCCGGAGCGGACGTCGGGACGGCCCCCGGGACGGACCAGGTGAAGCCGACGAGCTCCGAGCTGCTCGTCGTCACGGGCATGTCCGGGGCCGGGCGCAGCACGGCCGCGAACGCCCTCGAGGACCTCGGATGGTACGTGGTCGACAACCTGCCGCCCCAGATGCTGCACACCCTCGCGGACCTCGTCTCCCGGACCCCCCAGGCCCTGCCCAAGCTCGCCGTGGTCATCGACGTGCGCGGCAAGGCCCTGTTCAGCGACATGAAGGAGACGCTGGCCGCCCTCGAGGACTCCGACGTCGACTTCTCGGTGCTCTTCCTGGACGCCGCCGACGAGGTCCTGGTCTCCCGCTACGAGCACCAGCGCCGTCCCCACCCGCTGCAGGCCGGCGGGCGGATCCTCGACGGGATCCGCGCCGAGCGCGCCCTGCTGACGGACCTGCGGGAGTCGGCCGACGTGGTCCTGGACACCTCCGGGTTCAACGTGCACGCGCTGTCCCGGGCCGTGGCCGACCTGTTCTCCACGAACGGGCCCGTGGTCCTGCGCCTGACCGTGCTCAGCTTCGGCTTCAAGTACGGGGTCCCCGCCGACGCCAACTACGTGGCCGACGTCCGCTTCATCCCCAATCCGCACTGGGTGCCCTCGCTGCGTCCCCGCACCGGCAAGGACGACGAGGTCCGGGACTACGTCTTCCAGGACGAGGGCCCCCGGCAGTTCGTGGACCGGTTCGTCGCCATGCTGGAACCCGTCTTCACGGGTTACCGTACGGAGAACAAGCACTACGCCACCATCGCGATCGGCTGCACGGGCGGGAAGCACCGCTCCGTGGCCGTGAGCGAGGAGGTGGCCCGCAGGCTCGCCAAGCTGCCGCTCGTGACCGTCACCATCCAGCACCGGGACATGGGCCGGGAGTGACCGGCTCGCCCTCACCGCGACGGGACCCCCCGATGACCCTTCCGCCCACCGGCCCCTTCCCCCGCCTGCCCCTCGGCAGCGGTGCCGACGCCGACCCGCACCACTCGCCGGACCTCGCCGCACGGCGGCCCGGCGGGGCCAGCCCGTCCGTGGTCGCCCTCGGCGGCGGGCACGGGCTCTCCGCCAACCTCGCCGCCCTGCGCCGGATCACCCCGGTGCTCGCCGCGGTGGTCACGGTGGCCGACGACGGCGGCTCGTCCGGGCGGCTGCGCGACGAGCTCGGCGTCCTGCCCCCGGGGGACCTGCGGATGGCCCTCGCCGCGCTGTGCGACGACTCCGAGTGGGGGCGGACGTGGCGCGACGTCATGCAGCACCGGTTCGCCTCCTCGGAGGGCCGCCCCACGACGCTGGACAACCACGCGCTGGGCAACCTGCTCATCGTGACGCTGTGGGAGCTGCTCGGGGACCCGGTGGCGGGCCTCGAGTGGGCGGGCGCGCTGCTGGGCGCCCGCGGCCGCGTGCTGCCGATGTCCACGCAGCCCCTGGTCATCGCCGGCGACGTCCCCGGCATCCCGGCCCGCGCCGGAGCGGGCGCGCCGGACGCCGGGGCCGACGGCGGGGCGCGGACGATCACCGGCCAGGCGCTGCTGGCCAAGCAGGCCGACGTGTGCAACGTCCGGCTCGTGCCCCCGGACGCCCCGGCCTGCCCGCAGGCGGTCGAGGCAGTGGGGCTCGCCGACTGGGTGATCATGGGCCCGGGCTCGTGGCACACCTCCGTGCTGCCGCACCTGCTCCTGCCCGAGCTGCGCGAGGCGATCTGCGGGTCCCGGGCGCGCCGCTGCGTCACCCTGAACCTCTCCCCGGACACCGAGACGCGCGGCAAGACCGCCGCCGACCACCTGCGGGTCCTGCACGACTACTGCCCCGAGCTGACCCTGGACGTCGTGCTCGCCGACCCCTCCGCCACCGAGGACGGCGCCGATCTCGAGGAGGTCGCCCGCGGCCTGGGCGCCGAGGTGTTCTACGCCGACGTCCGGGCCCACCCGGGCACGGCCGTGCACAACACGCTCCGGCTCGCGGCCGCCTACCAGGAGATCTTCGAGCGCCACCGCTGAGCCCCTCCGCCCGTCCCGTCCCCACCCCCCAGAATCACCAGGAAAGGAACCGCGTGGCCCTGACGTCATCGGTCAAGGAAGAACTGTCCCGTCTCGAGATCAAGAGGTCCTCGGAGCGGCGCGCCGAGCTCTCGGCGCTGCTGCGCTTCGCCGGCGGCCTCCACATCGTCTCGGGGCGCATCGTCGTCGAGGCGGAGGTGGACCTCGGCGCCACGGCGCGCCGGGTGCGCCGCGCCGTGCACGAGGTCTTCGGCCACGCGAGCGAGATCGTGGTCGTCTCCGGCGGCGGGCTGCGCCGCGGCAGCTCCTACGTGGTGCGCGTCGTCGAGGACGGCGAGGCCCTCGCCCGCCAGACCGGGCTGCTCGACTCGCGCGGGCGCCCCGTGCGCGGGCTCCCGCCGGCCGTGGTCAACGGCGCCGTGGCCGACGCCGAGGCCGTGCTCCGCGGGGCCTTCCTCGCCCACGGCTCCCTCACCGAGCCCGGCCGCTCCGCGGCGATGGAGTTCACCTGCCCGGGCCCCGAGGCCGCCCTCGCGCTCGTGGGCGCGGCCCGCCGGCTCGGGGTCCTCGCGAAGGCGCGCGAGGTGCGCGGTGTGGACCGCGTGGTCGTGCGGGACGGGGACGCGATCGCCGCGCTGCTCACCCGGATGGGCGCCCACCAGACGCTCCTCCAGTGGGAGGACCGGCGGATGCGCAAGGAGGTGCGCGCCACCGCCAACCGCCTCGCCAACTTCGACGACGCCAACCTCCGCCGCTCCGCGCAGGCCGCCGTGGCCGCCGGGGCCCGGGTGGAGCGCGCCCTGGAGATCCTCGGCGACCAGGTCCCGGAGCACCTGCGCCAGGCGGGGGAGCTGCGGCTGTCCAACAAGCAGGCCAGCCTCGACGAGCTCGGCCGGCTCGCCGACCCCCCGCTCACCAAGGACGCCGTGGCGGGCCGGATCCGCCGGCTGCTGGCCATGGCGGACCGGCGGGCGGAGGAGCTGAACCTGCCCGGCACCGACGCCGGCGTCGCCGCGGAGGCCCTGCCCTCCTGAGCGGAGTCCCGGGGACGAGTCCCGGGGAGCGGTTCCGGGGAGGAGTTCCGCCGGCGCGATCCCGCCGGGGCGGCGGAGCCCCGACCGCTCCGCGTGGGTTTCCGAGGCCCTCGCGCCGTCGATGTGGTTTTGTGTGGGTTTGAAGACGAATACCGGGTCAATCTTTCATGACCCCAAGACATCCCAGGGATAACCACGTAGAATGGGTCGTGGTTCAACGATCCAGACCCCGACCAACACAGGAGCACCCAGTGACCATTCGAGTGGGCATCAACGGTTTCGGACGCATCGGACGCAACTTCCTCCGCGCGGCGCGCGAGCAGGGCGAGAACATCGAGGTCGTGGCCGTCAACGACCTCACGGACCCGGAGGCCCTGGTCCACCTCTTCAAGTACGACTCCATCATGGGCCGGTTCCCCGGCGAGGTGACGCTCGACGGCGACACCATGACCGTGGACGGCCACCCGGTGAAGTTCCTCGCCGAGCCCGACCCCGCCAAGCTGCCCTGGGGCGAGCTCGGCGTGGACGTCGTCGTCGAGTCGACCGGCCGCTTCACCAACGGCACGAAGGCCAAGGCCCACCTGGACGGCGGCGCCAAGAAGGTCGTCCTGTCCGCTCCCGGCAAGGAGATCGACGGCACGTTCGTGCCCGGCGTGAACCTCGACGACTACGACGCCGCCTCGATGGACATCGTCTCCGCGGCCTCCTGCACCACCAACTGCCTCGCGCCCATGGCGAAGGTCCTCAACGACGCGTTCGGCATCGAGCAGGGTCTGATGACCACCATCCACGCCTACACCGCCGACCAGAACCTGCAGGACGGCCCGCACAGCGACCTGCGCCGCGCCCGCGCCGCCGCCCTCAACATGGTGCCGACCACCACCGGCGCCGCCGCCGCCGTGGGCCTGGTGCTCCCCGAGCTCAAGGGCAAGCTGGACGGCTTCGCCGTACGCGTGCCCGTGCCCACCGGCTCCGTCGTGGACCTGACCTTCGACGCGCAGAAGGAGGTCACCGTCGAGTCGGTCAACGCCGCCATGAAGGAGGCCGCCGAGGGCCCCATGAAGGGCATCGTCAAGTACACCGAGGACCCCATCGTCTCCTCGGACATCCAGGGCGACAGCATCTCCACGATCTTCGACGCCCCGCTGACGAAGGTCATCGGCAACCAGGTCAAGGTCATCGCCTGGTACGACAACGAGTGGGGCTACACCTCCCGCCTCGTCAACGTCGTCTCCCACGTCGGCGCACAGCTCTGACGCCGCGGCCGGGCGGCGCCGCCGGGGTAGGGTGAGTGACATGGCTCATGCACTTGACGAACTGATCGCCGACGGCGTCGCCGGGCGCCGCGTCCTGGTCCGCTCCGACCTCAACGTCCCTCTGGACGGCTCCACCGTGACCGACGACGGCCGCGTCCGCGCGTCCCTCCCGGTGCTGGGAAAGCTGGCCGGCGCCGGGGCCCGCGTCATCGTGATGGCGCACCTCGGCCGGCCCAAGGGACAGGTCGACCCGAAGTACTCGATCGCCCCGGCCGCGCAGAAGCTGGCCGAGCTGGCCGACTTCCCCGTGGCGGTCGCCTCCGACGTCGTCGGGGAGGACGCCCGCCAGAAGGCCGAGGCCCTCGCCGACGGGGAGGTGCTCGTCATCGAGAACGTGCGCTTCGACCCCCGCGAGACGTCGAAGGACGACGCCGAGCGCGGCGCCTTCGCGGACGAGCTCGCCGCCCTGACGGGCGAGAACGGGGCCTACGTCGACGACGCCTTCGGCGCGGTGCACCGCAGGCACGCCTCCGTGTTCGACATCGCCCACCGGCTCCCGGCCTACCTGGGCGACCTGGTCAAGCGCGAGCTGGACGTGCTCACCAAGGTGGTCTCCGCCCCCGAGCGCCCTTTCGTGGTGGTCATGGGTGGCTCCAAGGTCTCCGACAAGCTCGCCGTGATCGAGAACCTCATCGGCAAGGCCGACGCGCTGCTCATCGGCGGCGGCATGGTCTTCACGTTCCTCGCCGCCCAGGGACACTCCGTGGGCGGGTCCCTCCTGGAGCAGGACCAGATCGGGACGGTCAAGGACTACCTCGAGAAGGCCTCCGCGGCCGGCACCGAGATCGTCCTGCCCGTGGACATCGTCTACGCGGCGGAGTTCGCCGCGGACGCCGCGCACGAGGTGCGCCCGGTCGACGCCATCGAGGACGGCGAGATCGGCTCCACCGGGCTCGGCCTGGACATCGGCCCCGAGTCCGCGAAGCTGTTCGCCGAGCGGATCCGCGGGGCGAAGACCGTGTTCTGGAACGGCCCGGCGGGCGTGTTCGAGATGGAGGCCTTCTCCGGGGGCACCCGCGCGGTGGCCGAGGCCATCGTGGCCTCGGACGCCATGAGCGTCATCGGCGGCGGCGACTCCGCCTCGGCGGTGCGCAACCTCGGGTTCTCCGACGACCAGTTCGGGCACATCTCCACCGGCGGCGGCGCCTCCCTCGAGTTCATCGAGGGCAAGGAGCTGCCCGGGGTCGTGGCCCTGGGCGCCTGACCCGCACGCTCCACCACCGGCTCGGGGGCGTCCCGGACGCCGCACCTCCCGGGGCGCCCCTGACGCCCAGCGCACCACTGCCGAAACGCACGACGAGCGGCGCACCCGCCGCGGACAGGAGTCCCCGATGACCTCGCAGACCAACGGACAGTTCGACCGCACGCCGCTGATCGCCGGCAACTGGAAGATGAACATGGACCACGCCCAGGCGATCACGCTGCTGCAGAAGCTCGCGTGGACCCTGGACGACGCCAAGCACGACTACACCCGCGCCGAGGTGGCCGTCTTCCCGCCGTTCACCGACCTGCGCTCCGTCCAGAGCCTCGTGGACGGTGACGACCTGCGCGTCGTCTACGGCGCCCAGGACCTCTCCGACCAGGACTCCGGCGCCTACACCGGCGACATCTCCGGGCAGTTCCTGGCCAAGCTCGGCTGCAGCTACGTGCTCGTCGGCCACTCGGAGCGCCGCACCATCCACGGCGAGTCCGACGAGCTGTGCAACGCCAAGATCGCCGCCGCCCACCGCCACGGCCTCGTCCCGGTGCTGTGCGTCGGGGAGGGCCTCGAGGTCCGCCAGGCCGGCGAGCACGTCGACTTCACCCTCCAGCAGCTGCGCGGCTCCATCGCCGGCCTCGAGGCCGAGCGCGTGGCCGAGCTCGTGGTGGCCTACGAGCCCGTCTGGGCCATCGGCACCGGCGAGGTCGCCGGCCCCGAGGACGCCCAGGAGATGGCCGCCGCCATCCGCGCCGAGCTGGCCGGGCTCTACGACGACGACACCGCCGCGAGGACCCGCATCCTCTACGGCGGATCCGCGAAGGCCGCCAACGCGGGCTCCATCCTCAAGGGCAAGGACGTCGACGGCGTCCTCGTCGGCGGCGCCAGCCTCGACGCCGAGGAGTTTGCTAGCATTGCCAGGTTCGAGCAGCACCTCGTGACCGACTGATCACGACCCCCTGCCCGTCCGCGCCGTCCGGGCGCGGCTGCTCGACGGACACCCCCGAGGGAAGGCCCCAGTGGATATTCTGCAGAACGTGCTCCTGGCGATCATCGTGCTCACGAGCCTCCTGGCCGTCCTGCTCGTGCTCCTCAACAAGGGCAAGGGCGGAGGCCTCTCCGACATGTTCGGCGGCGGCATGACGCAGTCCCTCAACACCTCCGGTGTGGCGCAGAAGAACCTGGTCCGGCTCACCACGGCCACGGCCGTGGTGTGGGCGCTGTCGATCGCGGCCTACGCGCTGACCATGCGCTTCGCCGACGTGGCCGTCTGAGCCCACCGCACCCCGGAACCCGAC
>NZ_JBHVDI010000042.1:0-23472 GCF_042802875.1 Kocuria sp. NPDC057446
GCCCGGACGGACACCGGTGCGGCGTCCGTCCGGGCGGGCCCTTCGGGAGGTGTTCGGCCGGTCTCAGACCTCGGCCCGGCTCGAGACCTTGGGGTTGTCGCGGGGCTGGTTCTCCATCTTCGCGATCTGGCGGGAGATGCCGACCTTGATGACGGTGCCCACGAGGCCGGTCACGAGCGACCAGATGATGATGCCCGTCCAGGCCTCGTCCGGGTCCGGGTTCTTGGCGGGGGGCGGGTCGCCGGTGATGCGCGTCCACGCGGCGCCGAGCACCTTGTGGGACAGCGCCACACCGCCGAGCGAGAGGCCGGTGCCCACGAGTTCGAGGACCTTGGTGTTCATGGAGTGCTGCTCCTTGTCGTCGGGGGACGCGGATGCGCCCGGTCGATCCTGCCCAGCCTAACGCGTCCCCGTCGATCCGTCAGTCTGCTGTCCGTCAGCCCGCCGGCCGTCCTGGCCCGGTGCCGGCGGGCCCGCGGCGGCCCCCTGCGTGGCACCGTCCGTGGCCCCGTCCGCGGTCCGGTTCAGCACCTTCTGCAGGTCGTCCTGCGTCAGCGTGGTCCGGTTCAGGTGCTTGGTCCGGTAGGTCGAGCGGCCCACCATGTGCGCCGACACCGGAACGGTGAGCAGCTGGAAGATCCAGCCCAGGGCGATGAGCGGGATCATGACGGGATCGCGGTTCTCCAGGGCCACGGCCGTGAGCATGAGGAGCAGGCCGAAGACCTGCGGCTTGGTGCCGGCGTGCATGCGCGTCAGCAGGTCCGGGAAGCGGACCAGGCCGATCGCGGCGGCCAGGGACATCAGCGCGCCGACCACGAGGCACACGGCCGCGGCGGCGTCCAGGACGGTGTCCAGCACGGCGCTCACCGCCCGTGCTCGGCGGTCTGGGTGGCGAAGCGCGCCACCGTCACGGACCCGATGAAACCGACCAGCGAGACGATCACCATGAGGATCAGGTTGTTGAGGTGGCCGTGGTAGGCCATCTCCACGGCGAGGGCGGCCGCGACGATGGCCAGCAGCACGTCCGTGGCCACCACCCGGTCCAGCAGGGACGGGCCCTTGGCGAGGCGGTAGAGGGTGCCCGCGGCGGCCGCGCTGAGCAGCACGGCGGCGACGGCCACGGCGATCTGCATCACGGGCGGTGCTCCTCGGGGTCGTCGGTCGGGGTTCCGGTCCCGGCGTCCGCGGCGTCGCCCGCCCGGCTCTCCGCGGCGGCGCCCGGGCGACCGGCGGAGGCCGGCACCTCGCCCCGGCGGCGGCCGATGATCTGCTGGCTCGCGGTGACCGGGGAGCTGATCGCGGCGCTGTCCCGCTGGTCCGCGGCGGCGGCTCCCCCGCCGCGCCGCTCGGCCTGCAGCGCGGCGAGCTCCTCCCGCGTGCCCATGATGCGGATCCAGGCGGCCTCCACCTGCAGCGCGGACCGGCGGAAGTCCTCCGCCTCCTGGGGACTGCGGACGTTGAGCGCGTGGAAGTACAGCGTGCCCGAGGCGCGGTCCACCTCCACGACCAGGGACCCCGGGATCAGGGTCATGGTGTGGCCGGTGGCCGTCAGGAGCAGGTCGGAGCGCGTGCGCAGCTGGACGCCGACCACGGCGTTGCGCGCACGCGGGCCCACGACGATCGCGATGAGCATCACCTCGATGCTCGCCTTGGCGACCTGCCACAGGAAGGTCACGGCGAAGACGGCGAACTGGAGCACGTTGAACCGGCCGGACAGCTGCACGGACGGCAGGTAGAGCACCCACGTCACGAGCAGGGCCAGGACCAGCCCGACCAGCAGGTTGCCGGGGCCGAAGTCGCCCCACAGGGCGCCCCACACGACCACGAGCCACACGAGCAGCGGCAGCTCGACGAGCAGGGAGTTCTTGGGCCGGGTCACGGTGCCTCCTCCACGACGGGCTGCGGCGGGGACCCCGGGTCCAGCACGGCCTGGACGTAGCGCTCGGGGCGGACGAGGTTCTCCGCGGCGTTGTCGGCGAGCTGGAACAGCGGCCCCGCGAAGACCGTCAGGGCCACCCCCACCGCGACGAGGGACGCGGCCCCGCCGAGCATCGACGGGGACATCAGGCGCACGTCGCCCTTTCCGGCGAACCGGCCCGCCTGGTCGTCGACGGCACCCGAGGTGAGCAGGAACCGGGACCCGGCGGGCACCGGGGCCAGCAGGATCGGGTCCGGGTACTCCGCGTCCTCCGGGGAGCGCAGGAACACGCGGTTCCACACCCGGATCATGGCGAGCAGGGCCAGCAGGGACACCGCCACGGACCCCGCGACCAGGGCGTAGGCCAGCCCGTCGCCCTGGTCGACGCCGGCCTGGAGCAGGCCGGTCTTGCCGAGGAAGCCGGAGAAGGGCGGGATGCCGCCGAGGTTGAGCGCGGGCACGAGGTAGAGCAGCCCGAGCAGCGGAGAGATCCGGGCCATCCCCGCCAGCCGGTCCACGTTGGTGGACCCGCCGCGGCGCTCGATCAGCCCGGCCACGAGGAACAGGCTCGTCTGGATCACGATGTGGTGGGCCACGTAGTAGACCGTGGCCGAGAGCGCCTCCTGCGTGCCCACGGCCACGCCGAAGATCATGTAGCCGATGTGGCTGATCAGCGTGAAGGACAGCATGCGCTTGATGTCGATCTGCGCGAGGGCGCCCAGGATGCCGACCACCATGGTCAGCAGTGCGACCCACATCAGGAGGTCGTCGAGCCGGTCCCCGGGGAAGAGCACGGTCTCGGTGCGGATGATCGAGTACACGCCCACCTTGGTCAGCAGGCCGGCGAACACGGCGGTGACGGGCGCGGAGGCGGTCGGATAGGAGTCGGGGAGCCAGAAGGACAGCGGGAAGACCGCGGCCTTGATGCCGAAGGCGATGAGCAGCATGAGGTGCAGCTGCATCTGGGTGCCCACCGGCAGGCCCTCGAGCTTGACCGAGAGGTCCGCCATGTTGATGGTCCCCGTGGCCGCGTAGATCATCGCGATGGTGATCAGGAACAGCACGGACGAGATCACCGACACCACCACGTAGGTCACGCCGGTGCGGATCCGCTGGACGGTGCCGCCCATCGTCATGAGCACGTAGGACGCGGTCAGCAGGATCTCGAAACCCACGTAGAGGTTGAACAGGTCCCCGGCGAGGAAGGCGTTCGACACGCCCGCCACGAGGATCAGGAAGGAGGGGTGGAAGATCGAGATCGGCCCCTCCTCGTCCCCGTCGGCCACGCCCTGCCCGCTCGCGTAGACGAGCACGGCGAGCGAGACGAGCGTGGAGACCACGAGCATCAGGGACGAGAGCTGGTCCACCACCATGACGATGCCCCAGGGCGCCTCCCAGCCGCCGAGGTGGACGGCCTGCGGACCGAGGTTCCACGTGGTCCCGAGGACGAGCGCCTCGACCGCGAGGGTGAGCACGAGCGAGCCGATGGCCACGGTGCGCTGGAGGGCGTTGCGCCGCAGCAGCAGCAGGCTCAGGGCCGCGCCGAGGAACGGGATGATGACGGCCAGCGGGGCCAGCTGGGCGAAGTTGACGGTCACCGTCTCCCTCCCCACTGCTCGATGCCGCGGACACCGGGGGCCTCGAGGGACTCCTCCGGGTCCCGGCGGCGCGGCGCCTCGTCGAACTCGGTGGTGTCGGCGGGGACGTCGGCGTCGTCCTCCACGTCGTAGGAGGACTGCCGCGCCACCCGCCGGTCCTCGACGTCGTCCTGGATCTCGTCCCGGCGCCCGAGCACCCAGGAGCGGTAGATCATGCCGAGGAGGAACGCGGTCACCGCGAGGGAGATCACGATGGCGGTGAGGATCAGGGCCTGGGGCAGCGGGTCGCTGTAGTCCTCCGCGGCGATCGACCCGTCGTAGAGGGGCGCGAACCCGGCGGCCCCGCCGGCGTGCAGGATCAGCAGGTTCGTGCCGTTGGTCAGCAGCATCAACCCGAGCAGCACACGGGTGAGCGAGCGCTCGAGCAGCAGGTACACGCCCACGGCGTAGAGCACGCCCATCACGACCAGCAGGGTCAGGTTCACGGTCATCGGTGCTCGTTCCCTCCGTCGGGCGCGGTCCGGAGGGCCGGGGTCGGCGACGTCGCGGACGAGACCGCGGTCGCTCCCGCGGAGGCGCCGGCGGCGACCTTCCGCTGCCGCGTGACGCGGATGCGCGTGCCGCGTCCCGGGGCGCGCCGCCGCCGCCGGACCGCGTCCTCCTCGATCCGCTCGTCGATGCGCCCGCCGAGCGAGCGCAGGATGTCGAGGATGAGTCCTACCACGATGAGATAGACGGCGACGTCGAAGACCAGGGCGGTCACGAACTTCTCGGCCCCGAAGACCGGCAGCTCGGCCTCGAAGGTATAGCTCTGCATCACCGATCCGCCGACGAACACCGGGGTGACGGCGTAGAGGGCGGCGAGCGCCAGCCCGGTCCCCAGCATGGTGCCCGCGTTGATCGGGGTGGCCAGCTCGAGCTCGTACCGCCCGCCCGCGAGGTAGCGCACGGTCAGGGCGAGGCCGGCCATGAGACCGCCCGCGAAGCCGCCGCCGGGATCGTTGTGCCCGGCGACCAGCAGGTAGAGCGAGACCATCATGAACGTGTGGAACAGCAGCCGGGTGACCACCTCGAAGACGATCGAGCGCCGCTCGGGGGCCATCGTCCTCCCCGCCAGCAGGTAGGGGTCCTCGAGGTCGTCGTCACGGCGGGCCAGCCCCGCCTCCAGCGGCTGCCCGCCGGGCGAGACGGCCGCGGCGTTGCGCCGCCGGATGACCCGCAGCTGCTCGGTCGTGGGGTCGTCCCCGGAGCGGACGATGCGGTCCCCGCGGCCCGTGACGAAGATCAGGGAGGCCACGCCGGTGGCGGCGAGCACGAGCACCGAGATCTCCCCGAACGTGTCCCACGCGCGGATGTCCACGAGGATCACGTTGACCACGTTCTGGCCGTCGCCGAGCTCGTAGGCCATCCGCGGCATCTCCAGGGAGATCGGGTCGGCCGTGCGGGAGGAGATGCTGAACGCGGCGAGCGCCATCATGAACAGCCCGAAGGTCACCGCGATGGCGCCGCGCAGCAGCCGGCGCCCGGCCGGGTTGCGGTGCCACAGCGGGGCGGGCAGGGAGCGCAGGGCGAGGACGAACGCGACGAGCAGCACGGTCTCGACGAGCGTCTGCGTCAGGGCGAGGTCCGGTGCGCCCTGGAGGGCGAAGATGAGGGCCAGTCCGTAGCCGGTGACCGACACGAGGAGCACCGCGAGGAAGCGCTTGGTGGCCAGGGGCACCAGCAGGGCCGCCACGACCATGGCCGCGCCCGCGATGAGCTGGGCCGGGCCGTCCGAGACCCGCAGGCTGCCGAGGGGCGGGGTCTCCTCCACGAACAGCGCCACGAGCGGCACGACGATCGCCGTGATCAGGATGACCGACAGGTAGAACATCAGCGAACCGCGCTGGGTGCGGCCGGTGATCCACACGGCGGCGAGGTCCAGCACGTTGATGGCGCGCCGGTAAACGAGCTCTCCCGCGGGCAGGGACGGCAGGGCCCGCTGCAGCTCGGCGACGCGGCGGCGCCCGAGGTACAGGAGGAGCCCGGCCGCGATGATGAGGGCGGACAGGCCGAGGGCGGGGGTCGGGCCGTGCCAGAGGGCGAGATAGAACTCGTGCTCCTCCGTGACCGGGAACTGGTCGACGTAGGGCTGCAGCACCGCGTTGACGGGCTGGGGCCACAGGCCGAAGACCACCGTGAGCACGGAGAGCACGAGGGGTGCGGCGAGGAACGCCGGCTCGACGCGCTGCATGTCGCTGATCACGGCCTTGCCGCCGACCCCGGCGTCGAGCTCGGAGAACTCGGCGGACTTCTGCGCGAACCCGCCCCACACGAACCGGGCGCTGTAGGCGAAGGTCAGGACGGAGCCGGCGACGAGACCGGCGAGCACCGCGATCCCGGCCGCGCTGTCCACGTCGTGGGCGAACGCGGTCAGCACCGACTCCTTGGCCACGAATCCGGCCAGGGGCGGCAGACCCGCCATGGATGCCGCGGCGACGAGCGAGACGGCGAACAGCACCGGCACGCGGCCGGCGAGTCCCGACAGCCGGCGGATGTCCCGGGTGCCCGCCCGGTGGTCGATGATCCCGACCACGAGGAACAGCGTCGCCTTGAACAGCCCGTGCGCCAGGAGCATGGCCAGGCCCGCCTGCGCCGTGTCCGCCGAGCCGCGGCCCACGATCACCACGAGGAAGCCGAGCTGGCTGACGGTGCCGTAGGCGAGGATCAGCTTCAGGTCGTACTGCTTCAGGGCCGCCCAGCCGCCGAAGAGCATGGTGCCGAGTCCCAGCACCGTGACGGTCGGCTGCCACAGCGCCGTCTCCGCGAAGCCGGGGGCGAAGCGGGCCACCAGGTAGACGCCGGCCTTGACCATCGCGGCCGCGTGCAGGTACGCGGACACCGGGGTGGGCGCGGCCATCGCGGCCGGCAGCCAGAAGTGCAGCGGGATCAGCGCGGACTTCGTCACGGCCCCCACGAGGAGCAGGAGGACCGCCACGTCCACCACGGTCCCGCGCTGGGCCAGCTCGGGGGCGGCCTCGAGCACCTCGGAGATCCGGTAGGTGCCGGCGGCCTGGCCCAGCATCACGATGCCCACCAGCATGGCCAGTCCGCCGGCGGTGGTGAGCACCAGGGCCTGCAGCGCCGCCCGCCGGGCGGACAGCCGGGTCCGGCTGTAGCTGATGAGCAGGAAGGACAGGACGGTGGTGATCTCCCAGAAGACGAACAGGACCAGCATGTCGTCGGCGGTCACCAGTCCGAACATGGCGCCCGCGAAGGCGAGCAGCTGCGCCCCGAAGCCGCCGATGCCGCTCGCGTCGGGCTTGAAGTAGCGGGCGCAGTAGAACAGCACCAGCGCGCCCACGCCGAGCACGAGCAGGGACATCGTCCAGGCGAGGGCGTCCATCCGCAGCACCAGGTCCAGGTGCAGGGAGGGGATCCACTCGCCGCCCTCCGTCCAGCCGCCCTCGGGGCCGTACACCCGCGGGGCGGAGCCCAGCAGCCACAGGAAGCCGGCGAGCGGGACCGCCGCCAGCAGGTAGAAGGCGCTGCGTCCCATCCGCGCGAACAGCAGGGGCGCGACCGCCGCCACCACTGCGTGGAGCAGGAGCACAGCGGTCATCAGGCGCCTCCGGAGGTCGGGAAAGGGATCGGCGGGCGGGCGTCGAGGGGCCCGGACGCGGGCACGGAGGACCTCTGTGCGAGCACGGGGTGGCCGGGGCGCACCCGGGACGTCCAGCCTATCAAAGCGGTGCTGCCGCCCCGCCCCGTCAGGGACTCGCGAACCTGGTCGGAGTCTGAGCGATCCCGGACGGCTGCCTGGGCGGAGCCGGGGTCCCGCACCGGGATTCCGCGCCCGGGGTTCTCCGCCGGGGCGTCGGCGAGGCCTTCCCACCGGCGGGCACCGCGGGCCTAGCATGACAGCCATGGACGCCACGCCCCCCGGCCCCCGGGCCCCCTCGCCGGCCCTACCCGCGACGCCGTTCGTGCCGCGCCGCTCGCACGTGTGGGCGTGGAGCCTGTGGGACGCCGGCTCCGCCGCCTTCAACGCGGTGATGACCACGTTCGTCTTCACGGTCTACCTCACGAGCGCCCCCTTCGGCGGGGAGGACCACGCCTCCCAGGTGCTGGGCTACGGGATCGGCGCCGCAGGTGTCGTGGTGGCCCTGCTGGCCCCGGTGGTGGGCCAGCGCAGCGACGGGGCGGGCCGGCGCAAGCTGTGGCTCGGCGTCAACACGATGCTCACGGCCCTGCTCACGGCCCTGTGCTTCCTGGTCCTCCCCGACCAGCCGTTCCTCTACCTGGGTGTCGCGCTGCTGGCGCTGGCCAACGTCTTCGACGAGTTCGCGGTGGTCAACTACAACGCGATGCTGCCCGGGATCGCGGGCCGCGAGCACATCGGGCGGGTCAGCGGCCAGGGCTGGGCGATGGGCTACTTCGGCGGGATCGTGGCCCTGACGATCGTGCTGTTCGGGTTCATCAGCCCCGGCCTGCTCGGACTCCCGGAGGAGGACGCCCTCAACGTGCGCGCCGTGGCCCTGTTCTCCGGGCTGTGGATCGCGCTGTTCTCGATCCCCGTCCTGCTGGTGGTGCCGGAGATCCGCCCGGTCCGCCGGGGGCCGCGCCCGTCCGTGGTGAGCTCCTACCGCCAGCTGTGGCAGACGCTGCGGGACCTGTACCGGGACGCCCCGCAGACGCTGTGGTTCCTGCTCTCCTCCGCCGTGTTCCGGGACGGGCTCAACGCGGTCTTCACCTTCGGCGGCGTGATCGCGGCCGGCACCTTCGGCTTCACCCTGAGCGAGGTGATCGTCTTCGCCATCGTGGGCAACGTGGCCGCCGGGGTGGGCGCGCTCGTGGGCGGCCGGCTCGACGACCGGCTCGGGCCCAAGCGCGTCATCGTCGCGTCCCTGATCGGCATCCTGCTGGCCGGGACCCCGCTGCTGTTCCTCGAGGGCACGGCGGCGTTCTGGGTCTGCGGGCTGCTGCTGTGCCTGTTCGTGGGTCCCGCGCAGTCCGCCTCCCGCACGTTCCTCGGCCGGCTCACCCGCAGCGGCGAGGAGGGGGCGCTGTTCGGCCTCTACGCCACCACGGGACGGGCGGTGAGCTTCCTGGCGCCCACCCTGTTCGCGGTGTTCGTCTCCGTGCTCGGCGCCCAGCGCTGGGGCATCCTCGGGATCCTCCTGGTGATCGGCGCCGGCCTGCTCCTGCTGCTCGGCGCCCGGGACCCGAAGCGCAGCCAGGATCCGGCGCACGGCCGGGACCCGCAGCGCGTCCGGGACGTCGAGGACCCCGGGAGCACCGGGCGGGCCTGAGCCCCGGCGCGCTCCCGTGGCACCGCGACCGGGCAGAGCACGGCCTCCGCGGTGGAACGGGAGGCCCGCTGCGGGACGCCGGCCTCAGATCCGGGTGCGGGAGAACCTGAGGTGGCTGCGCGACGCCGTGGGACCGCGCTGCCCCTGATAGCGGTTGCCGTAGGCGCCGGACCCGTAGGGGTGCTCCGTGGGCGAGGACAGCCGGAAGAAGCACAGCTGGCCCACCTTGGAGCCGGGCCACAGCTTGATGGGCAGCGTTGCCATGTTGGACAGCTCGAGGGTGACGTGCCCCGAGAAGCCCGGGTCGATGAACCCGGCCGTGGAGTGGGTCAGCAGCCCGAGGCGCCCCAGCGAGGACTTCCCCTCGAGGCGGGCGGCGATGTCGTCCGGGAGCGTGACCTTCTCGTAGGTGGAGCCGAGCACGAACTCCCCCGGGTGGAGCACGAAGGCCTCGTCCGGGTCGACCTCCACGAGCCGGGTGAGCTCCGGCTGCTCCACGGACGGATCGATGTGCGCGTACTTGTGGTTGTCGAAGAGCCGGAACCAGCGGTCCAGCCGCACGTCGATGCTGGCGGGCTGGATCAGGGCGGGATCGTAGGGCTCGAGGACGACCCGGCCGCCGTCGAGCTCCCGGCGGATGTCGCGGTCAGAGATCAGCACGGACCCAAGGTATCGCACGGGCGGGCGCCGGGCCGCTCGTCGGTGCCGGACGGTCCCGCCTCCGGTCCGGCGGGTGGTGTAGAGTATGTGGTGTCCTCGTCCGGTGCACGCACCGGACGGACCACGGATGCGCGGCTGTAGCTCAATGGTAGAGCGCACGCTTCCCAAGCCTGATACGCGGGTTCGATTCCCGTCAGCCGCTCTCTCGCACCGAACGCCCCGCGCCCCCGGCCGGGGCGTTCGTCGTCGTCCGGGGCCGCACGGTAGGATGTCCCGCGTCCCGTGCCCCGCACCGGGACGCGGCCGCCCGGGGGACCTCCCAGGCCCTGCGCCCGTTCCCCGCACCCCGCCCACGAGGAGCACATCTCCCGTCATGCTGCGCACCATGTTCAAGGCCAAGATCCACCGTGCTGTCGTGACCCAGGCCGACCTCCACTACGTCGGCTCGGTCACCGTCGACCAGGACCTGCTCGACGCCGCCGACATCCTCCCCGGCGAGCTCGTCTCCATCGTGGACGTCACCAACGGCGCGCGGCTGGAGACGTACACGATCGCCGGCGAGCGGGGCTCCGGCGTCGTCGGCATCAACGGGGCCGCCGCCCACCTCGTGCACCCCGGGGACCTCGTCATCCTCATCAGCTACGCGCAGATGGACGACGCCGAGGCCCGCGCCCACGTGCCGTCCGTGGTCCACGTGGACGCCGACAACCGGATCGTCGACCTCGGCACGGACCCCGCCGAGGCGCTCCTCGACGGCGTCGCCCGCCCTCCCCACTCCCGGACGCTGACCGCCGCGCGCGCCGACCTGCCGGCCGCGTGACCTGCCCCACCCCGCACCGCCGCCGGGCCGGGGATGGGATAGAACTGTAGGGGCCCGCGGACGCGGACCCGCAGCAGCGTGAGGGAGGGTCCCGTGGCCGGAGTGTTCTCGGGGTTCTTCATCGTCTGGGCCGTCATCCTGAGCGGCTACGTGGTGGGCCGGCGCCGGGTGCTGGGCCCGCAGGGACAGCTCGTGCTGAGCAAGTTCGCCTTCTACGTGGCCAGCCCGCCCCTGCTCTTCCTCACCATCTCCGAGGCCGACATCGCCCGGATCCTCTCCGCGCCGCTGCTGGTGGCCGCCGTGTCCGCCGTGGCCACCACCCTGGTCCACGCCGCGATCGCCCGGTGGGTGCTGCGCCGTGACGCGGCCACCACCCTCATGGGCGCCCAGGCCGCCTCCCAGGTCAACTCCGCCAACCTGGGCATCCCGATCGCCGTGTTCGTGCTCGGCGACGCGTCCCAGGTGGTGCCCGTCATCCTGTTCCAGCTGGCGATCAACACCCCTGTCTACCTGACGATCATGGACACCCTGACGGACGGCCGCCGCCCGAGCCTCGGCAGCGTCCTGGGCAACGTGGTCACCAATCCCATGATCGTGGGCTCCGGGCTGGGCATCCTTTTCGCCGTCACCGGGTGGCGGCTGCCGGAGGTGGTGCACGAACCCGTGGAACTGGTCGCCGGCGCCTCCATCCCGGCGATGCTGATGGCCTTCGGCATCTCCCTGGTCGGCGCCTCCCCGCTGCAGCGCGGCGCCGGGCCGC
This sequence comes from Kocuria sp. NPDC057446, assembly GCF_042802875.1. Taxonomy (NCBI): domain Bacteria; kingdom Bacillati; phylum Actinomycetota; class Actinomycetes; order Micrococcales; family Micrococcaceae; genus Kocuria; species Kocuria sp. NPDC057446. The sequence continues at coordinate 11,048 of NZ_JBHVDI010000042.1, forward strand.
GCCGGGACGTGGTGCTGGCCAGCACGCTCAAGCTGCTGCTCCACCCGGCGCTGGCGTTCCTGTTCGCCCGCTTCGCGCTGGGCCTGGACGGCCACCTCCTCTACGCGGTGGTGGTGATGGCCGCGCTCCCCACCGCCCAGAACATCTACGTGGCGGCCGTGCGCTACGGCCGGGCCGAGCAGCTGTGCCGGGACACGGTGCTGGTGACCACGGTGGTGGCGATGCTGACCATGGCGGTCGTGGCCCTGCTGCTCTCCTGATGCCACCCGGGCGGGGTCCCGTCGGCGGCCCCGCAGCCGGCGGGCGGGGACTCGCCCGGGACGCGCCGAGGCACACCGATGCAAACCGTCAGGTTACTGGTCTGTGAGGTAGCGCACTCATAGACTGAAGGCTCCGCGCAGGGGTGGTCGACCGGCAGCACCCGCCGCCGACCGTCCCGCCGACCGGGTCCCACAGGATCCCCTCGACGTCCCTCGCGGACCGCCACATCGCCGAAGGGGAGGAACAGACCGTTGACCACCACCTCACACCCCCACAGAGCACCGGGCAGGCGACGGCTCAGCGCCGCCGCGGCCCTCGGTGCCGTGGGTGCCCTGCTCATGACGGGATGCGGGGACGCCGACGCCGGCGACACCCCCACCCTGACCTGGTACATCAACCCCGACGCCGGCGGCCAGGCGGAGCTCGCCCGGCAGTGCTCCGAGGAGTCCGGGGGCCGCTACAACATCGAGACCGCTCTGCTTCCCCGTGACGCCGACGGTCAGCGCGAGCAGCTCGCCCGGCGTCTGGCCGCCGGCGACACGACGATGGACATCATGAGCATCGACCCCATCTACGTCCCCGAACTGGCCGAGCCGGACTTCCTGGCCCCCGTGCCGGCGGACGTCGAGGAGGCCACCACGCAGGACGTCCTGGCGGGCCCGCTCGAGGGCGCTCGGTGGAACGACGAGCTGGTGTCGGTGCCGTTCTGGGCGAACACGCAGCTGTTGTGGTACCGGGAGTCCGTGGCGGAGGCCGCCGGCCTGAACATGGACGAGCCGGTGACCTGGGAGCAGATCATGGACGCGGCCCGTGAGCAGGACAAGTACCTGGGGGTGCAGGGCACGTCGGCCGAGTCCATGACGGTGTGGGTCAACGGCCTCATCGCGTCCGCTGGAGGGTCGATCGTGGAGAACCCCGAGGCCCCGGCCAACGAGATCTCGATCGGCATGGACTCCGAGGCGGCCGCCAAGGCCGCCGACATCGTCGGGACCATCGGCCGGGACGGGCTCGGCGGGCCCGGTCTGCCGACCTCCACGGAGAGCACGTCCCTGACCGAGTTCCAGTCCGACAGCGGCTCCTTCATGGTCAACTGGCCGTTCATCTACGCGGCGACCGCAGCCGCCGCGGAGGGCGGGAGCGTCGACCAGTCCATGTTCGAGGACATCGGCTGGGGACTGTGGCCGCGGGTGGACGCCGACCAGCCCTCCGCTCCCCCGCTGGGCGGGGTCAACCTGGGTGTGGGCGCCACCTCCGAGCACCAGGAACTGGCGTGGGAGGCCGTCGAGTGCGTCGTCCAGCCCGAGAACCAGGCCTACTACTTCGTGACCAACGGCAACCCGGCGGCGTCCGAGGCCGCCTACGAGGACCCGGAGGTCCGAGAGGCCTTCCCGATGTACGCGACCATCCGGGAGTCCCTGGAGAACGCGGCCCCGCGCCCGCAGACGCCCTTCTACAACGAGGTCTCCACCGCCATCCAGCAGCAGTGGACCCCGCCGGCGTCCGTCACCGAGGACACGCCCCGGTCCACCGCCGAGTTCATCGAGTCCGTCCTGAGAGGAGAGCGGCTGCTATGAGCACCGTCGTCAACCCCAACGCTCCCGGCACCGGGCCCCGGGAGGTCTCCCCGGCCCCCGTGACCGGCCGCCGCAGCTCGAAACCGCTGATGTCGGACCGGGCCCGGTCCGAGCGCAAGCTCGGCTGGATGCTCGCCGGGCCGGCGTTCATCGTGATGCTGCTGGTCACGATGTACCCGATCCTGCAGGCCCTGTGGGACTCGCTGTTCTCGTTCCGGCTCACCGCCCCCGGGGAGCGGGAGTTCGTCCTCCTCAGCAACTACGCCACCGTCCTCTCGGACCAGGTGTTCTGGCGCGACCTCGGTGTCACGGTGCTCATCACGGTGGTCACCGTGGTCGTGGAGCTCGTCCTCGGCTTCGCCCTGGCGCTCGTGATGAACAACGCGATCCGCAACACCAAGGGGCTGCTGCGCACCGCGATCCTGGTGCCCTACGGCATCATCACCGTGGTCTCGGCCTTCGCCTGGTTCTACGCGTTCGACATCACGACCGGCTACATCAACAACTGGTTCTCCTGGGTGCCGGGGATCGGCCCGGACTTCAACTGGTTCTCCAACACGTGGTCCGCCCTGTTCGTCATCATGGCCTCCGAGATCTGGAAGACCACGCCCTTCATCTCGCTGCTGCTGCTGGCCGGCCTGGCCCAGGTGCCCAGCGAGTACACGGAGGCCGCCCGGGTGGACGGCGCCACCTGGTGGCAGCGGATGTCCCGGGTGATCCTGCCCAACATGAAGGCGGCGATCATGGTGGCCGTGGTGTTCCGCGCGCTCGACGCGTTCCGCATCTTCGACAACATCTTCATCATGACCCAGGGCCAGTACGGCACCGAGACGCTGTCCCTGCTGGCCTACCGCACCTCCATCGGCCGACTGGAGATCGGGCTCGGCTCCGCGATCTCCGTGATCCTGTTCGTCTGCGTGCTGCTGATCGCCTTCCTCGCCATCAAGGTGTTCAAGGTCGACCTCGCCGGCGCCGGGAAGGGAAGGTAATCCCATGACCACCAAGCAGAAGGCCGGCTGGGCCGTCGTCACGGTCCTCGTCCTGCTCTACGCGCTCTTCCCCGTCGCCTCGATCCTCATGACGTCCTTCAAGACGCCGGCGGACCTGTCGTCCGGGAGGTTCCTGCCCACCCAGTGGGTCGGGGAGAACTACTCCTCGATCTTCGTCGGCACCGCGAGGGACCTGTTCCTGCCGTCGTTGCGCAACTCGATCGGCATCTGCCTGATCGCCACGGCCATCGCCGTGGTGCTCGCCACGCTGTGCGCCTACGCGATCGCCCGCCTGGACTTCCCGGGCAAGAAGATGATCCTGACGGTCGCCCTCGCGGTGTCCATGTTCCCCGTGGTCTCGATCGTGACCCCGCTGTTCAACCTGTGGCGCCAGATCGGGCTGTACGACACCTGGCCCGGCCTGATCATCCCCTACCTCTCGCTCACCCTCCCGATCTCCATCTGGACGCTGACCGCGTTCTTCCAGCAGATCCCGTGGGACCTCGAGCGCGCGGCGCAGGTGGACGGCGCCACCACGTGGCAGGCGTTCCGCAAGGTCATCGTGCCGCTGGCCCTGCCCGGCGTCTTCACCACGGCGATCATCGCGTTCTTCATCGCGTGGAACGACTTCGTCTACGGCATCGGCCTCACCTCCACGGAGGCGGCCCGGCCCGTCCCGGCGGCGCTCGCGTTCTTCACCGGCGCCTCGCAGTTCGAGGACCCGGCGGGCGCCATCTCCGCGGCGGCCATCATCGTCACCATCCCGGTGGTGCTGCTGGTGCTGCTGTTCCAGCGCCAGATCGTCTCCGGCCTCACCCAGGGCGCGGTCAAGGGCTGAGCCCGTCCCGCCTCCCGCATCTTCCGAACCGAACGAAGGACTGAGTCCCAGATGGCATCCATCACCCTCAACCACCTCGTCAAGAAGTACGGCGACGGCTTCCCCGCCGTCAACGACGTGTCGATCGACATCGCCGACGGCGAGTTCCTCATCCTCGTGGGGCCCTCCGGCTGCGGCAAGTCCACGCTGCTGCGCATGATCGTGGGCCTCGAGGACATCACCTCCGGGGACCTCCTGATCAACGGGCAGCGGGTCAACGAGAAGGAGCCCCGCGAGCGCAACCTGTCCATGGTGTTCCAGAACTACGCGCTCTACCCGCACCTGACCGTGTACGAGAACATCGCGTTCCCGCTGCGGCTGTCCAAAGGCAAGTTCTCCGACGAGGAGATCGACCGCAAGGTGCGCACGGCGTCGTCGACCCTGGATCTCGACGACCACCTGGAGCGCAAGCCGGCCAACCTCTCCGGCGGTCAGCGCCAGCGCGTGGCGATGGGCCGGGCGATCGTGCGGGACGCCGACGCGTTCCTGTTCGACGAGCCGCTGTCCAACCTGGACGCGAAGCTGCGCGGCCAGATGCGCACGGAGATCGCCCAGCTCCAGCGCCGGATGGGCATCACCTCCGTCTACGTGACCCACGACCAGACGGAGGCCATGACCCTCGGCGACCGCGTGGCGGTGCTCAAGAAGGGCATCCTGCAGCAGATCGCCTCGCCCCGCGAGCTCTACGAGCAGCCGGCCAACCTGTTCGTGGCGGGATTCATCGGCTCCCCGTCGATGAACTTCCTGCCCGCACACGTGAAGGGCACGGTGTTCGAGACCCCGCTGGGGGACATCCCCGTCCCGGACAAGGCCGCGGGGAAGCTGCCCGCCGACGGGTCGATCGTGCTGCTCGGCCTGCGGCCCGAGCACTTCAACGACGCCAAGTTCGTGGACGAGGCGATCGCCTCCCGCGGCACCGTCTTCGACACCGAGTTCACCCACACCGAGTGGATGGGCAACGAGCAGTACGGCTACATCAACTACCGGCAGGACGATTCCGTCAAGGCGAAGCTCGACGAACTGGCGCAGGAGCTGGACGGGGACGAGATGCACCCGCAGATCGTCGTCTCCCTGGACGCCACCTCCCGCATCCGAGGGGGGACGAAGGGACGGATCTGGGTGGACACCCGCCGGATGCACGTCTTCGACCCCGAGACCGGCGCGAACCTGACCCGGGACGAGGAGGCCGGCGCCGAGCTGACCCGCGAGGCCGTCGAGGAGCGCAAGGCCGAGATCGAGCGGGCCCGCCAGGAGCTGGCCTCCGCCGGCTGAGACCGGAGCGCTCCGCCCGCCGGTCGAGGAGCCCGCCGCCCGTCTCCCGGGTCGGCGGGCTCCTCCGTGCGTCCGGGGCTCAGCCGGTGCCCGGCAGACCGAGCGAGAACCACCCCACGAGGCCGAGGACGGCGAGCAGGCCCGCGGCGGACACGGCGGAGCGCAGCCGCGGGTGCCGGATCCCCCAGGGCACGAGCCGGGGCCAGCGGGCGGCGGCCTCCCGGGCCGTCGTGCGCTCGACATGGGTCCGCGGGGCGCCCAGCACCACGGCGACGTCCTCGAGGGCCCGGGAGTCCCACACCGCGCCGTCGAGCCCCAGGACCCGGCGGCCCGAACGGCCCGCGGCCCACAGGTGGGGACGGCCGGCCGGCCGCGGGGTGTCGGGCGCGCGGTGCAGCGCCCCCACCGTGACGACGTGCTCGACCTCCGCGAGCGGCGTGGCGGCGAAGCCCACGGTGCGGGAGCGCAGGACGTGGCTGTCCGTGCGGACGACCAGCACGGGCCGCAGCCGGAGCCAGCACGCGGCGGCGGCGAGGAGCACGAGCGCGAGCACGACCGCCGCGACGCCGGGGGCGGGCCGCCGCGCCCACAGGAACAGCAGGAGGACGGCGACCACCAGCAGCGGTCCCGCGCAGGAGAGCAGGCGCCGGCCGTAGGAGCCCAGCCGGGGCCGCAGCACGGCGCGGACGGGCCCGTACCGCTCGGGGACCTGGCGGACGGAGTCGGCCATGGGCGCTCAGCTCCAGACGGGGACGGTCACGGTGGCACGTGACAGGTGACGGACGACGGTGACGGGCACGGGAAGAGTGGTGCGGCACGTAGCGTACCCGCCCGCGCCTTCCGGGCGCTCCTCCCGGCCCGGTGCACGCCCGGGCCGGGAGGGGATCGGTTAGCGTGAACGGATGGAGTCCAACGTCCGCGTGCTCAAGGCCCTCGGGGCCTGGCTGTTCCTCGTGCTGCTCGGGGTGGCCGCCGCCGCCGTCACCATCGCCCTGGTCAACAAGTACATGTACGGCCCGGAGACGGACGTGCGGGCGTACTTCGGGGACCTGCGGGACGGCGACGGGGGCGAGGCGCTCGGTCTGCTCAACGCCCGGGTCCCGGACGCCAACGCGGCGATGCTCGACGGCGACCCGCTGGAGACCTCGGCGGAGGAGCTGGCGGACCTCGAGGTCTCCACTGTCTCGAACGACGGCGAGCGGGCCGTGGTGCGCGCGGACTACACCCTCGCCGGCGAGCAGCACAGCTCGGAGTTCTCCCTGCACCCCGTGGACACCCAGTGGGGGTTCTTCACGGTGTGGGCGTTCGACGAGACCCAACTGTCCACGGTGACGGTCAGCCTGCCGGGCGCCACCTCGGTGGACGTGAACGGCATGTCGGTGGCCCTGCCGGAGTCCTCCGCGGAGTTCGCCGCGTTCTTCCCCGGCGTCTACACGGCCTCCTACACGTCCGAGCTGATGGCCGCGGACCCGGTGCGCACGGTGCTGACCGACCCGGGCCAGCAGGCGGAGATCGTCCTGGAGGCCCGGCCCACCGAGGCCCTCGAGCAGGAGGTGGACCGGCAGCTGAAGGAGCACCTCGACGAATGCGCCGGGCAGGGCAGCCTCTTCCCGTCCGGCTGCCCGTTCTCCTTCGAGTTCGACGGACGGGTCGCCGGGGACGTGGAGTGGACGGTCGAGTCCTATCCGGACCCGGAGATCGTCGTGGGCGCCCAGGGCGGCAGGGGCTGGGGCCTGGAGCCCGCCCAGGGCACCGCCCGGATCGCCTTCGACTCCCTCGACCTGTTCACGGGGGACGTCGAGCGGCTCGAGCGCACCGTGCCGTTCGAGGTCGCCGCGGATCTCACCATCGACGGCTCGACGGTGCGGGTCGACCCGCGCGGCTGAGCCCGCAGCGCGGGGGCCCCCGCACGGACACCCCCGGGACACCGCCCGGCGCGACGCTCAGCCGGGACCGCTCAGTTGACCCCGCGCAGGTCCAGGACCAGTTCGGACTCCCCCTCGGCGTCCAGCACGAAGGGGATGCCCCAGTCCTGCTGGTAGAGGTGGCACGCCGCGTGGTCGGGGATCTCCCCGCCCGGTTCGCCGTCGCACGCCGCGGCGCGCGCGGTGATGTGCAGGACGCCCTCGGCGGCGCCGTCCGCCAGCACGAGCCGCCGGCGCAGGCCCTGGGCCGTGCCGGCGCCCTCGGCCAGCGCGTCCTCCGGGGAGGACGAGATCCTCAGCTGCGTCGGGTCGCCCCACCGGTCGTCGAGCTTCTGCCCGGCCGGCGCCGCGAAGCGCACCTCGATCCCGAGCGCGCCCGGGGCGAGCCTCGTGCGCGCCCGCTGGGTCCGCGACGACCCTTCGTCGACGCGCTGGGCGGCGGCCGGGATCGGCACGCGCACCAGCCGGTGGGCGTTGGCCTCGACGACGACGAGCAGCGGTTCCGCCCCGGAGACGTCCAGGAGCACGTCGGAGGGCTCGGCCAGGCCCCGGGCCAGGGTGGCCACCTGACCGGTCCGGGGGTCGTAGTGGCGCACGGCGCCGTTGTAGGTGTCCGCGACGGCCACCGACCCGTCGGGCAGCTGGGCCACCCCGAGGCAGTGCTGCAGGCGCGCCTGTCCGGCGTCGCCGTCGCGGAAGCCGAAGTCGAACAGCCCCTCGCCCACGGCGGTCCCGACGGCCACGGCCCCGTCGTCGTCGAACCGGAGCACGCGCAGGGCGGAGGTCTCCGAGTCCGCGACCCACACGTTGCCCTGGTGGTCCTCCGCGAGCCCGGAGGACTGCGCGAACCACGCCTCGCCGGCCGGTCCGTCCTTGAGCCCCTCGTCCCCCGTGCCCGCGAGCACGGCGAGCCGGCCGGTCCGCGGGTCGAAGGAGAACAGCTGGTGGGTGCCCGCCATGGCCACCACGAGCCGGTCCGCCCGGGCGGACCACACGACGTCCCACGGGGAGGACAGCGCCACGTCCAGCGGATCGGCGGCGGGATCGATGTGGTTCGGCTCCGCCCCGCGGGCGCGCTCCTCGTCGAGCAGCCGCTGCACCCCGCTGCCGGCCACCGTGCGCACGTGCCCGGTGGCGAGGTCCACGCCGCGGAGCCGGTGGTTGACCGAGTCGGCCACGACCACGTCGTAGCCGGCCGCCGCGCGCACCTCCTCGGGCAGCAGGGTGAGCCCCTGCGGCTCGGTGAACCGCGCGCTCGCCGGGTCCCCGTCCGCGTGGCCCTTCCCCGCGCCGATGACCCGACGGACGGTCTCGAGGTCGTTGTCGAGCTGGACCAGGCGGTGGTGGCCCGTGTCGGAGACGAGGAACGAGCCGTCCGGCAGCGGCAGCACCTTGCCGGGGAACCGGAGGTCGCCCTCGGGTGCGGGCCGGGGCACGTACGGCCCGTCGCCGCGGTGCAGCGTGCCCCGGGCCTCGTGCTCGGCCACGAGCTCCTCCACGAGGGAGACCAGCCCCTGGACGTGGCCCTCCCCCGAGAGGTGCGCCACGATGTAGCCCTCCGGGTCCACGACCACGAGCGTGGGCCACGCCCGGGCCGTGTAGGCGTCCCAGGTGGTCAGCTCGGGGTCGTCCAGGACGGGGTGGTGGACCTCGTAGCGGTCCACGGCGGCGGCGAGCGCGTCCGGGTCGGCCTCGTGCTCGAACTTCGGCGAGTGCACCCCCACCGTGACGAGGACGTCGGAGAAGCGCTCCTCGAGGGGGCGCAGCTCGTCGAGCACGTGCAGGCAGTTGATGCAGCAGAAGGACCAGAAGTCCAGGACCACGATCTTGCCGCGCAGCGCGGCGAGGTCGAGGTCCTTGCCGCCGGTGTTGAGCCAGGCGCGGCCCTGCAGCTCGGAGGCGCGGACGCGGGAGGTGAGGCGCATGGGTGGGGGTCCTTTCGGGGCGGGACGGAGCGGCAGGTGGAACGCAGCGGCAGGTGGAACGGGGCAGCGGGCGGATCGGAGCAGCGGACGGCCCGGGCTCAGCGCCGGGTGGCGCGGTCGTCGCGCTCCGCGAGACCCGCCATCATCTCGTTGTAGGCCTTGAGCTCGGCGTCGTCCGTGCGGTCGGCCTTGCGGTCCGCACGGCGGTTCTCCTTGGTGCCCTCGATCGCCCACATGATCGCGACGACGACGGCGACGACGACGGTGGGGAACTCGCCGATCCCCCACATGAGCGCCCCGCCGAGCTGCTGGTCCTCGATCGCGGAGCGGCCCCAGTCCCGGCCGGTGTTGCCGAACCAGGAGGCCTGCAGCAGGGTGTCGGAGCCCATGAGGGCGACCCCCACGAAGGCGTGGTAGACCATCGTGGCCAGCAGCAGGACGAGCCGCATCATGTGGCCGGGCCGGTACGGGACGGGGTCCGTGCCGATCAGCACGAGCATGAACAGGTACCCGGTGATGAGGAAGTGCACCACCATGAACACGTGGCCCACGTGGTAGTGCAGGGTGAAGTGGAACAGCGGGGTGAAGTAGAAGACGACGATGGAGCCGGCGAAGTTCACGGCGGCGAAGATCGGGTGGGTCACGACCTTCCCGACCCCGGAGTGCACCAGCCGCAGGATCCACTCGCGGGGTCCGCGGGTGCCGTCCTGACGGGACTCCAGGGCCTTGAGCAGCAGGGTGACCGGGGCGCCCAGGACCAGGAAGATCGGCACGACCATGGTCAGCGTCATGTGCTCGACCATGTGCGCCGAGAACAGGACGCGCCCGTAGACCGCGAAGCCGCCCGAGGTGATGTAGAACAGCACCCCGAGCCCGGTGAGCCACGAGAGGGTGCGCAGCACGGACCACGAGTCCTGGCGCCGGCGCACGCGCGCGAACGCCCACAGGTAGACGACCGCGAGGAACACGCACACCGCGAGCCACAGCCAGTCCACGCGCCAGGTGGTGACCCACGAGGCCGCGGTGGGCTCGGGGGGCAGCTCGTACCAGGTGAGGATCAGAGCCGGGGAGGCGTCGGGGGCGAGCTCCTCGGGCACCGGTGGGGCCGTCCGGGACAGGGCCACCGCGACGCCCATCACGGCGCCCATCACCAGCAGCTCCCCCAGCACGAGCTGCCACACGGCGCGGCGGGCCGTCACCCGGCCGGCCTCGAGCGCGGGCACCAGCCACCCGCGGTGGACGAGGCCCGCGAGGCCCAGGCCCAGCGTCAGGACGAACTTGACCAGCACGAGCCACCCGTAGCCGCTGAAGAGCTGCTCCCAGGAGCCGATGCGCACGGCCGCGTTGACCGTCCCGGAGAACAGGACGAGGAAGAAGGCGCCGAGGGCCACCGCGGAGAAGCGGCGCAGGACCACCGCCGCGAGGGGCACGCGCCGTCGCGGACCGGCCGACGGACGGCCCCGGGCGGCACCCTCGGGCAGGACGCCGGTGCCGGCGTCCTGCGCGCTCAGCTGCGGGGAGAGCCAGGCGAGCAGCACGAGCCCCCCGGTCCACAGGCCCACGCCCAGCAGGTGCAGGCCCAGGGAGTTGACGGCGCCCATGTGGTCGTCGCCGCCGGCGGAGTGCCCGTTGAGGGCCATGGCGACGAGAGCCGCGCAGGACAGGGCCAGGGTCAGGAGCAGCCCGAGCAGCGCCCGGATCCCGAAGACCAGGGTGGTCACGACGGCGGCCACCACGACGATCGCCGCCTGGGCCTGCCCCGTGGGGATGTCCGTGGTGTAGTGCAGCAGCTGCTGGGTGTAGGTCCCGCCCCCGCCCACGGGCACGCCCGCGACGTCGGAGTAGGACAGGACGAGCACGGCCACGGCGGCCACGGTCCAGACCACGGCGGCGGCCTCGGCGAGGCGCATCGTGCTGCTGAACAGCGGGTGCTCGGGGGCCGCGGCCCCGTCCCGGGCGCCCCGGCGGCGCCCGTCGCGGGTGGTCGGCACGATGCCCACCGCGAACAGCAGGGCGCCCATGACGACCACCAGCGCACCGTTGTGCACCAGCTCGGCGGCGGGCAGCCCCCATCGGACCAGTGCCCCGGGGTCGGCGGCGAGCCGGGCCGCGCCGGAGCCGGTCCCCAGCATCGCCACGACGAGCGCCGCGAGACCCACGAGGGGCACGGCCGCGAGCCACCAGGGGTCGATCCCCCGGCCGCCCGGCCGGGCGGCGGTGCCGTGGTCGGCGCGCTCGGCCGTCCTCGAACTCATGGTCAGTCTCCTTCATCCGCCCCTCGACGACGGGACGGCCTGTTCCCATTGTCCCTCCCCGCGCGCGCCGGCCCGTGCGCGTGTGCCGGATCCCACACGGGCCGCGCTCAGTCCGTGAAGAGCACCTCCCCCACGAACCCTCCCTCGGCGCAGCCCGGGGGCACGGCGAAGACCGCGGAACCGATCGGCGCGGTCCAGGTGTTGAGCATGTCCAGCTCGTCCAGCCGGCGCTGGATCGGGACGAACTGGCGGTCGACGTCCGAGCAGTACGCCGCGAAGACCATGCCGGCGTCGCTGACCCCTCCGTCGACCGCGTCCCGGCCCCGCGCACCCGAGGCGCCTGCCACGGGCAGGTCGTAGTTGTAGACCCGCCGGTGGATGCGCTCCAGGGGGTCCGCCGAACGGGAGCGGCGCACGTGGGCGTAGTCCGCGACGACGGGGAAGCCCAGCGGTCCCCGCGCCTCGAGATCCGGCTCGTCGTGCTCGGCGCCGCCGGTCAGCGGGGCGCCGTCGCGCAGCCGCCGTCCCACGGCGTCCTCGCGCGCCGGGGTGTCCGCCTCGTCCCAGGTGTCCAGGTTCATGGCGATCCGGCGGACGACGAGGGCCGTGCCGTCCGGGATCCACGGCGCGACGCCGTCCCGTCCGTGGACCACCCGCTCGAACTCCTCGCTGCCGCTCCGGGGGTTGACGGTGCCGTCCACCTGGCCGAAGAGGTTGCGCATGCTCCGCCCGTCCGGGACCGAGCCGACGGTGTGCCGGAAGCCGTCCTGCACCCAGCGCACGGCGGCGAAGGAGCGGGCGGCCTTGAGCAGCACCCGCTGGGCGTGCGAGACGGTGAGCCGGTCGTCCGCGCAGATCTGCAGCAGCAGGTCGCCGTCGCTCCACCGCGCCTCGAGCCGGTCGATCGAGAACGCCGGCAGGGGCCGCAGCCAGGCCGGCGCGCGGCCCGGGGAGACGAGGTCGAGGACCCGCGGCCCGAAGCCGAACGTGACCGTGAGCCGTGCGGGGTGCTCGGCGAGCCAGGGCTCCTGGTCGGCCACCGGGGCGCGGCCCTGGGTCAGGGCGGCGGCGTCCTCGGAGAGCACCCGGAGCAGGCGCCGCACCGCGTCCCGGGTGGTGTCCCGGTGGAGGTCCAGCGCCACGAAGGCGGCGAAGGCCTGCGGCGCGGTCGCCACTCCGGCCTGGCGGGGACCGTGGAAGGGCTCCGTGGCCTGCCCGTGCCCCGGCGCCGCCGGCCGCCCCGCCTCCCGGGGCACCGGCGCGAGCGCCCCGGCCCGGCGTGCCGACTCCAGCCCCACGGCCGAGGCCGCACCGATCCCGGCGGCGCCGCCCGCCACGAGCAGGCGC
>NZ_JBHVDI010000043.1:0-23271 GCF_042802875.1 Kocuria sp. NPDC057446
CCTCCTGCGAGGTGGGCGGGGCGCCGTCGTCCCGGCGCGCCCTCGTCACATCCGCGGTAGGACGACGACGTCTGGGCACCCGGTGAGCGGGCTCCTACACTTCCGGTATGGGAAGCGCGCTGATCTTCGGTCTGATCGCCTCCAGCCCGCTCGTGATCGGGGCCCTCATCGGGGTGCGCTTCGACCTGCCCCAGCGTGTCCTGGCCATCCTCCTCTCGTTCGCCGCCGGCGCGCTCATCACGGCCCTCGCCTTCGAACTGTTCGAGGACGCCTACGAGCGCGGCGGGATCTGGCTGGCCGTCGGCGGGCTGTTCCTGGGGGCCGTGGTCTTCACCGCCCTCAGCGCACTGCTGGACCGCTGGGCGCAGCCCGGTCCCCGCTCCCGGGACGCGGAGAAGGAGCAGGGCAGCGTCAAGCTGGACACGGACGCCGCGGCGGAGGGCAAGAAGCCCACGGCGGCCTCCACCGGTGGCGCCGCGGGTCTTGCCCTGCTCGCCGCGGTGACCCTGGACGGCGTGCCGGAGAACGTGGCGCTGGGCGTCTCCCTCACCGAGGGCACCGGAGGGCTGGCGCTGCTCGCGGCGATCTTCGTGTCCAACCTGCCCGAGTCGTTGGTGGGAGCCTCGTCCATGCGGGAGCAGGGGATGTCCTCCGGCAAGGCGGTGGGGCTGTGGGCCCTCTGCGGGGTGCTGCTGGTGGGTGCCGTCCTGCTGGGTGCCGGCCCGCTCGCCGGCAGCGATCCGGGGACGATCTCCCTGCCGCTGGCCTTCGCCGCCGGAGCGGTCATCGCGTCCCTGGCCGACACCCTCATGCCGGAGGCCTACGAGCACGGCGGCCCGGCGGTGGCGCTGAGCACCGCGGCGGGCTTCGCGCTGTCCTTCGCCCTGTCCCTGGCCTGAGCCCGCTGCTCCTCGGCACCCCGCCCCAGGGCACCCGTGCGGAGCCTTGCAGCCGCCCTGTTGCGCGTCCGGAGGGACGCCCGGGCCCGGTCCGTGGCAGAGTCGAGGCGTGAACACCGACGAAAAGCGCATCGCCCTGCTCATCGACGCCGACAACGCCCCGGCGGCCAAGATCGACGTGGTCCTCGCCGAGGTGGCCCGCCACGGCGCCGCGAACGTCCGGCGGGCCTACGGCAACTGGAAGAGCCCGCACCTGCAGCAGTGGGAGGCGGTGCTGCACGCGTACGCGATCCGCCCCATCCAGCAGTTCGCCTACAGCACCGGCAAGAACGCCTCGGACATGGCCATGGTGATCGACGCCATGGACCTCCTCTACGCCGGGTCGGTCGACGGCTTCGCGATCGTCTCCAGCGACGCCGACTTCACGCCGCTGGTCATGCGGATCCTCACGGACGGGCACAAGGTCTACGGCTTCGGCCAGCGGCAGACCCCCGAGCCGTTCATCAACGCCTGCTCGCAGTTCACCTACGTGGAGAGCCTGGGGGAGCCCGCCGAGGAGAAGCCGGGAGAGGCGCCGGCCGCCGCCCCGCAGCAGGCGCTGCGCGGGGACGCCCGGCTGGTCCGGATGCTGCGCAGCGCGGTGGACGCCGCCAGCGGCGACGACGGCTGGGCCCACCTCGGCGCCGTCGGCCAGCAGATCGGCAACCAGGCGTCGTTCGACTCCCGCAACTACGGGTACCGCAAGCTCAGCGACCTCATCGAGGCCACCGGGCTCTTCGACGTCCGCCGGCAGAACCCGGGCGTGCAGGTGCGGGACAGCCGCCGCCGCTGACCCAAGACCCGGTGCACCTGTGTCGGCAAGACGACTAGTCCCCAAAGCACCGTCACAGCGCGACAGGCTGGCTGAACGGGGCACGGGCAAAGATAGGGTGGGAGTATTCGTGATGCGTGACGTGAAGGAGTTCATATGGGGTCGGTCGAGGATCTAAGTAGTTTGAGTGCTTTCTCGGCTAAATGTCTGCTGCCGGACGGGTATGAATTTCCTACTGCGCTAGCTCAAGCGATCCATCTATCACCTGTGGGTAGAGACATGGTGGAGGCGGTGCAGGCGAAGAGTCCCACGAGTGAGGCTGATGCGAAGGCCGCTGCCCTGGGGCTGTTCGTTGCAGGTGACACCGTCCTAATCGATGCGGCACGGACTGATGAGAATGAAGTCTTAAAGATTATTAGCGCTGAGATTCGTGAGCGCCGAATTCGCTACCCTTGGTTGTTCGGACGCCAACTCGACTCGCACTATGAAGCTCTTTACGATCAAGCAACTGCGCCTAGGAGTTTGCCGGCGCGGCAATCTTATAACCTACTTGACGGCGTGTCGCAGGGTGTTGGACAACGTCTAGACCTGGTAGTCGGCCCATTCGGCATTCTTCGATCCGCCGAAGTCAGAAATAACCCACCGCTTATCAGTGGGCCAAACTACCAATGCGCTTCAGTGGGCTGCAACGCGGCACACCCAGTGAAGTTGATGACCGGCTCTACACCGTCCGGAACTTTTTACAGCGAACTTGGGCGCATGTATCCGCCGTCGGAGAGGATACGGAATTATTTAGCTGACATTCAACTACCGGATAAGACATACTGGGACCCTTTTAATAGCAGTTCTATGGCTTGGTTGCTAGGGAATGGTCTCACTCCAGGCGAGCAGAGGATGTTGCTGGAACGATTGATGTTCCGCGGGTCGACAGAGGCAAAAGACCAGATAGCATCCGTTGGTGCTTTCTCCGGTCCTAGAGGGAAGTGGCCTACAGTCCTTCACAGCATCGACGATGCTGGCGTTCTGCAGCTCCTGCTGGTATTCAGCACTGACGAGCTGGTTTCCCATCTGGAGTATCTTATCGATGCTGGTGACATTCTGCTTACTTCGAGTGAAGTTCGGACGCCTGTATTGCAGCGGCATTCGGTTGGAGGTGGATTTGGTACAAGAATGCAGCTAAGTCGCGCTGGCGTTCGCTTCACGCCGCAGGCGCCGGTGCCGCTTATGCGCACCATGCTGCAGGCTATCTATTCGGAGAGACAGGACGAACTTGCCTATCAGCTTCTAGATTATTCCGGCTCGGCCTTCGAAAAGCTTGACCTATTTCTCCGATCCGCAAGTGAGGAGGAAGTACTCCAGCGCCTCGTTTTCTCGTCGCGATCTACGTTGGAGCGCGCCTTCAAAGAACTTAGATACGGTCGTTTCGCTGTACCAAACAGTCAAGAGGAGGCGCGGGCACTGGAGGCTAGACTCCTATGGAAGCTCGGAGGAACGATGCAAGCTCCCCCCAATCCTTATGCGCCGCTTCGGCAATTTGGAGAAGTTTTGCGGGGGGTTATTGGAACGTTTCAAGGGGCACCGTCAGAGGAATGGGTTACGGCTGTCCGTAGTGCTGGCATGGACTTCTTCGTTGAAGCCGAAGCGGTCCTGGCCGTGGCTATTGACTTTAGCGCTTGGATGCTCACTACCGATCATTACTCGCAGGGCCAAGAGGCTTTCGTCTTTAGCCGCACACGTGCTCGAACGACTGCGGCGCGGCTACTTGCGGAGAGGGGTGGTGACGATTTGGGGTTCCGGGAAAGCGGAAATTCGATGGGAACCCTGCTTCAGGCGTGCTCGGTGCTGGCTGACTGCATTCAGCAAATTCTAGATAATGAAGGAAACTACCGGCGTGACGAACGGCCAGCGTGGGCTGAGCACACGCAAGTGTTACTTTTTCCTTTCCGTCACACGAAGGTCGCCTGCGATTTAGCCGATAATTCTGTGAATCACATAATCGCTTCTCTGCGTGGAGTTCAATCCCATTTCTCACGCGCCGATGTGGCTAGAACGCGTAACCGTTTGGGGCATCCTCCAGAGTCCTTCCCAACAGCACAAGAACTGTCAACTGCCCTGGATGGCGTTCTAAGCGCGCTCGGTGAACTTGCCTCACTCGGGCTTGTGCCAACGCTTTACCAAATGCACTCGCATACACAAGATGCGTCGAGACGTGAAATACGCATTATGCGAGAGGGTGATGGCGGGGAGGTAATACTTTATGGTCCGACTGAGTTACTGCTTTCATCAATCCCAAGGGACGCGGAGCAACTTGTCGTGGTTCCCGGAGCGCTAATCCGCGAAACGGTACATCCACTCGTATTCAGTCATTTAGAAGATACGGACTTCGCGAAAGAGTGGAGCACGTACCGGCAGTTTGACCGATCAGATTCAACCCAGGATGACAGTTCGACAGGAGGCTCCGCCGCGCAGGTAAGTTGAGTCGTTGCTCAGACGCGCCGCAGGCGCGTCCTTCACTTGAACTAGCAACGTAACTCGTTGGGCGTGGGTGCGGGCCGTAGCGGCTGCTCGATGCACTCGCATGTTAGATTCGTGTTCAGAAGGCACTAGGGCGCCCCCGTTATCTCGCCCTGGCGCAGGGACTGGCCAGCGGACAGAGGTTGGCTGGTCGCTCGGGGCCTTCGTCTCAATCGCGGTGTGTGCAGGTATTCCCGAGTCTTGGCAGCTCCTGTCACGGAGGCACCCCCATGCCCACACCCCCACCCTCACTGCCGTTTCGGCTTCC
Organism: Kocuria sp. NPDC057446; assembly: GCF_042802875.1. Taxonomy (NCBI): domain Bacteria; kingdom Bacillati; phylum Actinomycetota; class Actinomycetes; order Micrococcales; family Micrococcaceae; genus Kocuria; species Kocuria sp. NPDC057446. Next base: position 4,493 of record NZ_JBHVDI010000043.1, read on the forward strand.
TCCCCAGCGTCCTGGATGCTCTCGCTGTGCCCCCAAGCAGGGGAGGGTGGCGGCTGCTTTGTCTCTTCCAAGCAACCCGACCGCTCGTATGTCGCTCCCGGGCACGGGCTGGATCCGGCCCGAGCTGCTGAGGAGGCCGGGCGGCGAGCGCGTCGCAATCTGCGGATCTACTGCGCTGCCAATCGTCTCAACCGGCTCGGGACCCTGACCTACGGGGAGCCACGGTGCTCGGATCCCGGGTTGGTGCGCGCACACGTTGGCCTGTTCTTCCGGCAACTGCGCCAAGGACTCGGCGGTGATCCGCTGCCGTACGCCTGGGTACCGGAGCTGCACAAGGACGGGAAGCACTTCCACGTCCACTTCGCGGTAGGCCGGTACGTGCCCCGTCGGCTGATCGAGTCGGCCTGGAGCCGGGGGTACGTGCACATCAAGCTGCTGGGGAATGTGCCGGTCGGCGCGGGCACGTTAGGGGAGTCGCGGCTGGCGGCCCGCTACCTGTCGAAGTACGTCGCCAAGTCCTTCACGGACCCGGCCACCCGTGCGGTAGGGATGCACCGGTACGACCTCGCCCAGGGCTTCCAACCAGAGGTCACGCGGCTGTACGGCAGAAGTCCGGGGGAGGTGATTGAGCAAGCCTCGCAAATATTCGGGGCGCCGCCGGCAGTGCGGTGGAACTCCGATGAACTCGAGGTGTGGGCTGGTCCGCCGGCCATTTGGGCGCAGTGGGACGGTGAGCTGTGAAGGGCGAGGATCAGGCCACTGTGAAGGCGTGGGTCCGGGCGTCCTGCGAAGCTCAGGGGGTGCCGGAAAAGGTGTCCGATCCTGCTGTCCTGCGCCGGATTGGCGACCTGCTGGCGACGGGGGAGGGGAGGTAGCGCGCGCACGGCGCCCCGGCGCCGAGCACGCAACCGCCCCGCCCCCGACACCTACAGCCGCCACTCGGGCACGACGCGGTTCGGGTCCAGTCCGTGTCGTCCGGGGGTGGTGGCGGGCAGGATCGTGACCTTGTGCAGGACAGCTTTGATGATCGCGACCTGCTGGGAGAGGTTCAGGGTGTGCCACTTCTGACGCAGCTCGTTGCCGTGGCCGATGTAGTCGACGGCGTCGGCGGGGTGCGTGAGCCGGGAGTACGCCTTCCGGTTTTCCTCCTGTCGGCGTTGCAGGCGGGCCTGGGCGCTTTGGAACTGTGTGCGGGTGAGCTGGTCGTTGAGCCACATGTCCATCAGTTCGGCTTCCTTGGCGGTGTCCTTGTCGATGGCCTCGGTCAGGGTGTGGACTTCCTCGGGGGTGCTGACGTCGTCGGTGATGGCCCGGTGCAGCTCGGGGGAGTCCAGTCGGTACAGCACGGCCTCGACGATGAATTCTTCGAGCCGCTCGGCGTAAATGAAGATCCCTCCGCAACCGCGGGAGTCAGGGCCTTTGAGACAGGCGTACCGGCGGTATGGGCCACGTGGATGGGAGTGCAGGCGGTTGCCGCACTTACCGCACTCCAGCATCCCGCTCAAGGCGTAACGCCGTGCTGAACGGTTGGTGCGCCGTGCTGGGTCCAGCAGCTTCCGGCGCAGCCGCTCGCCTTCGTCCTCGGTGATGATCGGTGCCCATTGCGCTGTGCCGATCACCTGTCCTTGATGGACGCGCATGCCCCACATGCGCGGGTTGGTCAACAAGGTCCGCAACGTGTTTGTGCGCCATTCCTTGCCCTGAGACGTGCTGATGCCCTCGTCGTGCATCCACGTCGCCAGAGACGTCAGGGTTTCCCCGGCCAGTGCCCTGCGGCCCAGCTCACGAATCACCGGTGCCTCGGCCGGGTGGTGGGTCACCCGGTCGTCGAGAAACCCGAACGGGCGCGGTCCACCCATCATGGGTGCCCCGGACTGGGCGATCTCTAGGGACTTGCGCGCGCCTCGACGGCGCTTGGAGTCGGACTCGTTGGCGGCCACGGCCGCCAACAACCGGGCCATGAGCAACCCGTCCCTGTTCACCAGGTCCACGTCCCCGGACAGCGTGACCACGTCACGGACTCCGGCGCTCGTGCAGGTATCCACGAACCGCTCCAGTTCCACCGGGCGGCGGTGCAGCCGGTCCATGTGCCACACGATCACCCCATCCCGGCGACCGTTGGTGATGTCGGCCAGCATTCGCTCATACTCCGGGCGCTTCTTCCCCGAGTACGCGCTGATGTCGTCGTCCACGTACTCCTGAGCCACGGCCCAGCCGCGCCGCTCAGCTTCAGTCCGGCAGTCCGCTAGCTGGCGCTTCACCCCGAGCTCTTCGCCGGTCCGGTCCTGGGAGATACGGGCGTAGATCGCCACCGCGCTGCGTGTCTTCGTCATAGGGGTAGATTAGCGCCAAGTCGCCAACCCGAGAGAGGTGAACCGCCTGTGTCGGCAGTCGGGCGCCGAGTTCCCAATGAGCCTGCAAATCCCCACGCGGATTCCTGGGGAAATGCGAGCTCACTGGGGGCTCGGCGGCCAGAGGGGCAGCGGGGTGGGGACTCGGGAACCGGGGTGGGGAGTCGACGGCTGGGGTCAGAGGGCCGGCGGGGCGTTCAGGTCGCGGGCGCCGAAGGTGTCGCACGCGTCGAGGTCGCCGGTGCGGTAGCCCGCGTAGAACCACAGCTGCCGCTGGGCCGAGGCGCCGTGGGTGAAGTTCTCCGGGCTGAGCCGCCCCTGGGTGGTCTCCTGGATCCGGTCGTCGCCGATGGCCGAGGCGGCGTCGAGGGCCTGGTCGAGCTCCTCCTGGGAGATGTCGCCCAGGTCCACGGCCCCTGAGGTGTCCCCGGCGGCACCGCCGGCCCACAGCCCGGCCAGGCAGTCGGCCTGCAGCTCCACGCGCACGGCGCCGGACTCCGGGCCCTGCGGGTCCTGCTGGGCGTAGCCCAGGGTGCCGAGCTGGTTCTGGATGTGGTGGCCGAACTCGTGGGCGAGCACGTACTCCTCCGCCAGCGGCCCGCCCTCCGCGCCGAACTGGGTCTGGAGCTCGTCGAAGAACGCGATGTCCAGGTAGGCGGTCTCGTCGGCGGGGCAGTAGAACGGGCCCACGGCCGAGGACGCCGCGCCGCACCCCGTGTTGGTCTGCCCCTCGAACAGCTGGACACCCGGCATCACGTACTGCTCGCCCGTGGCCTCCGGCAGGTAGGCCTCCCAGAACTGGTCGAGGCTCTGCGCGGTGGCGATCATCCGGCAGTCGGTGTACCGGTTGGCGTCCTCGCCGGTCCGGCAGCGCTCCGCCCGCTCCTGCTCCACGGCGGTCTGCGACCCGGTGTCCGTCCCGCCCCCGCCGGTGAGGGCGTCGATGCCGTCCTGGCCGAACAACAGCCCCACGACGAGCAGCAGCAGCCCGCCGCCCAGTCCGCCGCCCACGGCGATCCCGCGTCCTCGTCCGCCGCCGCTGCCGACACGCGAGGCGTCCAGCTGGGAGCTGTTGCCGAAACTCATGGCTGAAGTGTAAGCCGTCTGATCATGGAGCGCCCGGGCCGGTCGATCAGTCGACACCGCGGGCGGCCAGGGCCTGGCCGGTCCGCTCGGCGTAGGCCACGGTGGCGATCACCGCCGGGGTGACGAGCCGCACGGGGTTGGGCCGCAGGCCACGGGCGCGCACGGCGTCCCGGAGCTCGCCCACCGCACCCACGATGAAGGGGATCGAGCGCAGCATCAGGGAGATCGCCAGGCCGATGCGCTCGGGGTCCGCCCCGACCAGCCGCACCGGCGTGCACAGCCACACCACGCCGTCGAGCAGCTCCGGCAGCGGCGTGGTGTGCATCAGGACGCGGGTGACCACGAGGAAGACGACGATGGTCAGCACCACGTCGGCGGCCTGGGCCGCCCCGGAGGTCAGCACGTGGTAGACGGCCAGCAGGACCAGCACGGGCAGCGCCGGCGCGAGTCCCCGCCACCACTCCCGGGCCCCGACGCCCGCGGCGGAGCCCAGGACCAGCAGGAGCAGGCTCAGCCCGGCCGGCACCGGCCACGACGGGGAGAGCACCACGGCCAGGGTCACGGCGACGATCCCCGCCCCCTTGGCCCGCAGGGGCGCCCGGTGCAGGAGTCCGGTGCCGGGGGAGTAGCTGCCGAAGAGGTCCGGGCCCCGGCTCACGGGCGGACCTCGTGCGGGAAGCCGTGCGCGCACCACTGCTCGTAGGCGGGGACGACGTCACCGGGCGGGCCGTCCGCGACCAGGACCCCCTCGTGCAGGACCAGGACGCGCGGAGCGGTCGCGGCCAGGCCGAGGTCGTGCGTGGAGATCAGCAGCTGGTGCGGGAGCCCGTCGAGCAGGTCCAGGAGCCGCCCCCGGTTGCGCAGGTCGAGCAGGGTGGTGGGCTCGTCGAGGACGAGCACCTCGGGCTCCACGGCCAGCACGGCGGCGAACGCCGCCAGCTGGCGCTCCCCGCCGGAGAGGTCGTAGATGCTGTGCTCGGCCCGGTGGCTGATCCCCACGCGCTCGAGCAGCTCGAGGGCGGCGGTCCGTCGTCGAGCCCGGGGCACGCCGGCCCCGCGCAGGGACAGTTCGACGTCCTCGACCGGGGTCGGCATCACCAACTGGGAGAGGGGGTCGGTGAAGACGAAGCCCACCCGCCGCCGGGCCGCGCGCACGTTCCGGGCCACGTCCGTGCCGTGCACGACGACGCGGCCCGAGGCCGGGCGGACCAGGCCGTTGAACAGCCGCAGGAGCGTGGACTTGCCGGAGCCGTTGAGCCCGATGACGGCGACCCGCCGCTCGTCCAGGTGCACGTCCAGGTCCCGCAGCAGGGTCAGCTCACCCGAGGCCGTGGGCGCCGTGACGGTCACGCGGGAGCACACGAGGGCCGCGGCCCCGGGAGTTCCGGGCACGGCTCAGCGCGTGCCCGCGATCCGGGGGAACGCCTTGTGCACGCCCACGGCGATGACGGCGGCGAGCACCACCTTCAGCAGGTCTCCGGGCCAGAAGACGAGGTCGGCCAGGAACGCGTCCTGGAAGGGCAGGCGGGCGTTGACCACCAGGCCGAGGACGCCGCCGACCCGGATCACCGCGAACCCGGCCAGCGCCGCGGCCATCAGCCGCAGGGTGTAGGTGCCCGTGCGCGCGTACCGGGCGTTGGTGGCGCCGCCGTCGTTGGCGCGGCGGGCCGGGATCAGCCACTGGGCCAGGTAGCCGGCCGCGGCCGCGGCGAACGGGAAGGCCAGGATGTAGCCCGCCGAGGGGCCCGCGAGCACGCCGAGCCCGCCGCGGAAGCCCGCGAACACCGGGACGCCGATGAGACCCACCAGGACGTAGAGCGCCACTGCCAGGAGCCCTCGGGTGCCGCCCAGGACCAGCCCGGTGAGGAACACGGCGAGGGTCTGCAGGGTCAGCGGCACGCCGGCCGAGCCCAGGGGGATCCCGGGGAGCACGGACAGGGCGGCCGTGAGCGCCGCGAACACGGCGATGTTCGCGAGGTCCTCGGCGGTGATGGAGCGGCGGCGTTCGGCGTTGTTGCTCATGGGAGCCAGCCTAGGGCCTGTCCGCGGCATCGCAGGCATGCCGACGTGTTCGGGAGCCCGCCGCGGGCTCAGCGGCGATCGGTCCCGGGGAGCACGCCGCCGTCCCCGGCACTGTCCGGGGCGACGACCGACAGGGTGCCGTCGGCCTCCAGGACGACGGCCTCGGCCTCCTGCAGCGAGCCCAGCCCGTGCTTCCGGACGGCTCCCCCCAGCTCCTTCTCCGTGATCCGCGCCCGGCGCAGGGCGTGGTGGAGGACCTCGCCGCGGTGGAGCAGCAGGGTCGGTTCGGCGGTCACCAGCCGGTTGAACCGGCGCGAGTGCAGCTGCAGGGTGGCGACGACGTGCTGCAGGGTGATCAGCAGCACGAACGCGGTGACCGCCTCCAGCACGGACACCTCGCGTGCCGTGAGGATGCGGCCGAAGGACGCTCCGATCGCCACGGTGATGACGAAGTCGAAGCTGTTCATCTGGGCCAGGGTGCGCTTGCCGGAGACCCGCAGGAGCAGGACCAGCGCCGTGTAGCCGAGGGTGCCGACCACCAGGATCCTGGCGACCGGCTCCCATCCGTCGAAGAAGAAGTTCACCATGAGGGGCCTCCTGCTGCCGGGCCGTGGAGGGCTCGACAGGAATGGTCGGGACCGGTCAGGACCGGTCGTCGTCGTCCTGCCGGACGGCGTCGCGCTCCGTGGCCCCGAAGCGTCCGCCGAGGGCCTGCTGATAGCGCATCCGCTGGTACTTCCAGCGCTCGGCCATGGTGGCCTTGGACTCGACGCGGTCCTTGGGGTTCACCGGGTCCGGCCCGAGCACGGGGTCGTCGCCGACCTGGTAGCGGCTGGACCAGACCTGGATGACGGCCCACGCGACGGCGGTGTACGGCACGGCGAGGATGGCGCCGAAGATGCCGCCGACCAGGGTGCCGACGGTCAGGGCGAGCAGCACCATGAGCGCGTGCAGACTGAGGGTGCGCCCCATGATGATCGGCTGCAGGATGTTGCCCTCGATCTGGTTGACCACGATGATCACGACGACCACGGCGAGGGCGATGACGGGCCCGTTGGTGACCAGGGCCACCAGGGCGGCGATGATGCCGGCGATCGTGGCCCCGACCACCGGGATGAACGCGGTGACGAACACGAGGACGGCGAGGGGGAGGGCCAGGGGGACACCCAGGACGAGCAGCGCCGCCCCGATGAACACGGCGTCGATGGAGGCGACCATCGCGGTGCCGCGGACGTAGCCGCCGAGCACCTGGGCGCTGCGGTCCACGGACTCCGCGATCTTGGCCCGGCGCTCGCCGCGGAACCAGCGCAGCGTGAAGTTCCACATCTTCTCGCCGTCCTTGAGGCAGAAGAACAGCACCACGATCATCAGGACCACGCCGGTCACGAACTCGGTGGCCGCGCCCAGGCCGCTGATCGCCCCGCCCGCGAAGGACCCGCTGGTCACGAAGTCCCCGGCCTGCTGGACGGCGGAGTCGATGGCCGCCGTGTCCACCGGGAGCGGCCCGGACTGCACGAGGCGCTGCAGCTCGTTCCAGCCCTCCACCGCCGAGGCCGAGAGGGTGTCCCACTCGCTGCGCACGGCGAACACGATGCCGGTGAGCACCCCGCCGACCAGGCCCAGGATCCCGAGGAAGGCCGCGAGCGTGGCCAGCAGGTTGGACCAGCCCCGGCGCTCGAGCCACTTCACCACCGGACCCACCGCGGAGGCGAGGATGAGCGCCACGAGCACGGCGATCAGCACGACCTTGACCTGCAGCAGGATCCAGATGCCCCCGACCACCACGGCGGCGACGAGCAGCGTCTGGGCGGCGCGGGAACCGGCGCGGCCGAGCGAGTCGGCCCAGGGCCCGACCGCGGGGGCCAGCGCCTGGGTGGTCTCCTCGAAGCCGGCGGGCTCGACCCCGGGACCCATGGCGGGGACCGCGCTGGTGCCGGGGTCGGCCCGGCCGCCGAGGACCTTCTCCGCGTGCAGCGGGGCGGCGCTGGACCCGCCGGACGACGTGCTGGGCTGCGCGGGGCGTGGGGGATTTCCCATGCGAGTGCTCCTCGGGGGCGTGGTGGCGAAGGAAGGACGGGCACCGCGGACGGGACGACGGCGATCGAGCCAACACTAAGGCGACTTCCGGAGGACTGTCCAACGGTGCCCGCAGGCGCCGCCGGGAGGGCTCACCGGGGGTCGTCGACGACGAAGACCGCGGTGAGCACGTGCCGACGCCGCCCGACCACGTCCTGCATCAGCGCGGGTGCCTCCTCGAAGGGCACGACGTCGCTGATCAGGTGCTCGCGGATCTCGCCGCCGTGGGCCGCCAGCAGCCGGACGGTCTCCGCGGACAGCCGCTGCCGGTCCCAGGTGTGGGCGAGACCGCGGGGGACCCGGCCGATCTGGGCGCAGCGCAGGCTCAGCCCGTTGTGGTGGAACTCCTCGCCCAGGCGCACCGCGTCCGCGCCCGCGGTGTAGAACGCCAGGTCGATGACGCTGCCCTGGGGCCGGACGGCGCGCAGCGCCGCGTGCAGGGCCTCGGGCTTGCCGCGGCACTGGAACACCAGGTCCGCGCCGTGGTCGCCCGGCCCGTGCCGCCAGCGCGTCTTCAGCACCCGCCCGGGGTCGTCGGCGAGGTCGAGGGGGAAGAAGCCCAGCCGCCCGGCGAGCGCCCGCCGACGGGGGTCGGCGTCGGCGACCGCGACCTCGCGCGCCCCGAGGGCGCGGGCGAACAGGGCCGTCATGAGCCCCACCGGGCCGGCCCCCGTGACCAGCACGAGGCGCCCGGCCACCCCGTCGCCGAGCCCGCGGACCGGTCCGGCGTCGGCCGCGGCGTGCAGCAGCCCGTTGGCGCAGATGGGGCCGAAGTGGGCGACGAACACGCCGAGCAGGGGGTCCAGGTCCTCGGGCAGCGGCACGAGGTGCTCGGTGAGCGGGTCGGCGACGTGGGCGGTGGCGTGACCGTAGGCCGTGGCGAGTACGTCGCCGGCCCGGAACGCCGGCGTGCGGGATCGGGTCACCCGGGCGACCTCCATGTAGCCCAGGCGGCGCACCGGGTAGCCCTGCTCCGCGGCCCCGGGCCGGAACAGCCCGAGCTCGGTGTCGTGCCGGGAGTGCAGCCCCGGGTGGTCGCCCTTGACGAAGGCCAGCTCGGTGCCCGCGGACAGCCCGGTGGCCAGGGTCTCCAGCAGCACGCCGCCGTCCGGGAGCGCGGGCAGCTCCTCCTCCACGATCTCGATCCGGTGCCGGCCGGGCACGACGAGGTTGCGGCGTGCGCTCACGGCTCGCTCGCCCGGCCCGCACTGCCCGGTGCCGCACTGCCCGGGTCCGCCAGGGCCACGGGCCGCCCGGTGCGCGCCGACTCGGCGATCGCGCATGCGAGCCGGTGGGTGCGCAGCGCCTCGCCGTAGGGCGCGCGGGTGGACTCGCGCTCGCCGCGCACCGCCTCGAGGAACTCCCGGTCCACGGTCACCCTCGGGTCCTCGGCAGGGGTGTGCTCGGAGCGATCCTGGGCGTCCCAGGCGGTGAGGCCCTCCTCCGAGAGCTCCAGGTAGAGCCCCCGGCTCACGGTGTGCAGGGCGGCCCGGTGCTTGGCCGCGAGCGCCGACGTCGCGGCGAGGGTTGCGACGGCCCCGGAGCGGAAGCGCACGGTGGCGGCGGTGGCGTCGTCGACGTCGCCGTAGTCCTGCGGGGCCCCGTCCGGGGCCTTGCGGATCCCGGCGGCGTACACCTCGACGGCCTCGCCCAGCAGGAAGCGGGCGGTGTCCAGCACGTGGGTGAGCTGCTCCACCACCTGGCCGCCCGAGCGGTCCGTCCGCCCCCACCACGGCACGGGCGGGCGCTTGTCCAGCCAGTAGCCGTTGGCCAGCAGCGGGGGCGCGTCGGCGAGGAGCTCCCGGGCCAGCACGGCGGTGTCGAGGCAGCGCCAGTGGTAGCCGGTGCCCGTCACCGCCCCGCTCTCCTCGACCCGGGCGCCGATCTGCTCGGCGACGTCCAGCCCCAGTCCCACGGGCTTCTCCACGAACAGCGCCTTGCCGCGCTCCAGCGCCGCGAGCTCGGCGGGCCCGTGGGCGAACGGCGGCACGCAGACGTAGACGGCGTCGGCCGCCACGGCGTCGAGGGCCTGCTCGGGGTCGGTGAACGCCGGGACGTCGAGCTCGGCGGCCAGGGCGGTGGCGGCGGGCGGGTGCGCGTCCGTCACCCCGACCACGCGCGCGCCGCCGAGTCCGTGGAGCACGCCGACGTGGCGGCGGGCCACCGATCCCGCCCCGACCAGGGCGATGCGCAGTGTCATGCGGGGTTCTCCTCCAGGAGCCGGTCGTACAGGTCCAGGTAGCGCCGGGCCATGCCCGCCGGCGTCCACTGCTCGGCGGCGTCCCGGCAGGTCTGCGGGTCGATGCCGTCCAGGTCCCGCAGGTGCTCGACCAGGTCGTCCTCCGCCGCGGCCAGGAATCCGGTGCGGCCGTGCTCCACCAGGGAGGGCAGCACCCCCAGGGGGGTCCCGACGACGGGCACCCCCCGGGACAGCGCCTCGACGACCCCGGTGGCCCCGGGCTCGGCCCAGCGGTTGGGCGTCAGCAGGGCCCGGGCCGAGCGCAGCAGCCGCTCCTTGCGCTCGCCCGCCACTCCGCCCACCCAGGACACCGACGTCCCGTCGACCAGGGGACGGACCGCGTCGAGCCAGTACCGGACGTCGGGGTGGGAGCGCAGCGCGTCGTCGCCCTCGGCGAGGCGCCGCTCCAGCTCCTCCGGGTCGTCGATGCCGGCCACGGGCCCGGCCAGCACCAGGGGGATCCCCGCCCGCCGGCAGACGCGGGCGGCCGTGTCCTGGCCCTTGTCGGCGGTGATCCGGGCCAGCACCAGCGCGTGCTCGCCCCGGGGCGTCTCGACGTCGAGCCCGGGAGGTGCCGCCAGCGGGACCACGCCCATCGTCTGGCGACGCAGATTGGCCGGGGCCCGCTCGAGCTGGGACGAGGAGACCGCCGCGAACCGGACCCGCCCCCGTCCGTCGAAGGCCGAGTAGAACTCGGGGTGCTTGCGCAGGTCCCAGTGCAGGGTCTGCAACACCGGCGGGGACGCCGCGCCCATCGCCCCGAGCACGGACGGGCCCACGACCTCCAGGTGGTCGTGCACGAGGTCCCACCGCCGCGGTCCCCGCAGGGCGTCCACCAGCCCCTGCATGTGCGCGTGGGCGATGCCCGAGACCCGGTTGTAGGGCATGGCGATGGAGCGGAGGGCGGGCTCGGGCAGGGGACGCACGTGGTCGTCGGCCTCGAGCGTGCTGGGGCCCACCGTGGCGAGCGTGACGTGGACACCGGCGCGCCGCAGCTCCGGCACCAGGGTGGCGACCACCGTCTCGATCCCGCCGTAGCCGGACGGGGGCACCGGCAACCAGGGGCCCGCGTTGACGAGCACCCGCAGCGCGCTCATGCGACGCGGCCGGCCGGCTGCGCCCGGTACCCGGGCACCTGCGCCATGGGCGGGCGCTCGCGGACGCTGACGTCGTGGACCTCCGCGAGGAAGCGTTCCCCCTGGCGCAGGAACTGCGTGAGGTGTCCGTTCTCCTCGGCGACGGGGGAGTCGCAGCGCAGCCGCGCCTGCACCGTCAGCTGGATCTGGGCGGCCATCCGGGCCAGAGCGGCGTCGGAGGAGTTCCGGTGGGACCGGACGCCCAGGTCCACCTGGGCCATCGCGTCCAGGCCCACGGCCTCCAGCACGTCGATCAGCATCGCGATCTCGACCCCGTACCCGGAGACGAAGGGCACCCGTTCGAGCAGGCTCCGGCGTCCCGCGTACTCCCCGGCCAGCGGCTGGACCAGTCCCGCCAGCTGCGGCCAGAAGAGGTTCAGCAGCGGGCGGGCCACGAGCTCGGTCACGCGCCCTCCGCCCGCGGGCATCACCGTGGCGCCGTCGTGCAGCGGGCGGTCGTAGCAGCTCTTGACGAACTGCACCCCCGGCTCGGTCAGCAGCGGTCCCAGCAGCCCCACGGCGAACTGCGGGTCGAAGTCCCGCAGGTCCGCGTCGACGAACGCGAGCACGTCCCCGGTGGTCACGGCCAGGGACTTCCACAGCGCCTCGCCCTTGCCGGGGACGTTGCCGAGGGCGGGCAGGATCTCGGCCTGCCGGTGGACCCGGGCCCCGGCCGCCGCGGCGACCGCTCCCGTGCCGTCCGTCGAGTCCGAGTCGATGACGACCAGCTCGTCGACCAGCGCCACGTCCTCCATCAGCGCGCGCCGCAGCGCGGTGACGATCCGGCCCACGGTCTCCGCCTCGTTGCGGGCCGGGAGCACCACGCTGACGGTGCTCCCGCGCTTCCGGCGGCAGAGCTGCTCCGCGGACCACTGCCCGCCGTGGTAGCTGCGGGTGGCGAACCACTCCTGGACGTCCTGTCGCATGCTGCCCGCTTCCGACGATGAAGATTACTGGAAGTCGACTGACCAGTTGACGTGGGACACTACCGAGCCGCCGCCCCACCGAGAAGAGCCGGACGGGAGCGGGGCGAATGTGTCGCGCCCTCCGGGCCGGGACCGCGGCGCGGACGCCGGCCCGGCACGTGAGCAAGAACGCGGCGCCGGCCGCTTCCACGGGGTGCCGCGGCGTAACCGGGACCGGTAGAATGGACAGGTTGCCCGGTCAGGGCGCCCACACCTCCCCGTACTCCCTCGAAAGGCCTCCTCCGTGATCACTGTCCAGAACCTCGAACTGCGTGCCGGTGCGCGGCTGCTCATGGACGAGGTCAACTTCCGGGTGGACAAGGGGGACAAGATCGGCCTGGTCGGGCGCAACGGCGCCGGCAAGACGACGATGACCAAGGTCCTCGCGGGGGAGACCCTGCCCGCGGGCGGGACGGTCACGCGCACCGGGGCCATCGGCTACCTCCCGCAGGACCCCAAGGTCGAGGACATGGACCAGCTCGCCCGGGACCGCATCCTCTCCGCCCGCAACCTCGCGGGCGTCGTCGCCCGCCTGCGGCGGGCCGAGCAGGACATGGCCTCCGAGGACGACGCCGTGCGCAACAAGGCCATGCGGGGCTACGACCGGCTCGAGGCCGAGTTCCTCGCCGGCGGCGGCTACGCCGCGGAGTCCGAGGCGGCGACGATCACGTCCAACCTGGACCTGCCCGAGCGCATCCTCGGCCAGCCCCTGCACACCCTCTCCGGCGGTCAGCGCCGCCGAGTGGAGCTGGCCCGCATCCTGTTCTCGGACGCCGACATCATGCTCCTCGACGAGCCCACCAACCACCTCGACGCCGACTCCGTGGTGTGGCTGCGGGACTTCCTGAAGAACTTCCAGGGCGGGCTGCTGGTCATCAGCCACGACGTGGAGCTGATGGAGATGGTGGTCAACAAGGTCCTGTACCTGGACGCCAACCGCTGCGTCATCGACCTGTACAACATGGGCTGGAAGAACTACCTGCTGCAGCGCGAGCAGGACGCCCACCGCCGCAAGCGCGAGTTCGCCAACGCGGAGAAGAAGGCCACGGCGCTGATGGACCAGGCCAACAAGATGCGCGCCAAGGCCAGCAAGGCGGTGGCCGCCCAGCAGATGATCAAGCGCGCCGAGCGGCTCATGAACGGTCTCGAGGGCGAGCGGCAGGCGGACAAGGTCGCGAACATCCGCTTCCCCAAGCCCGCCGACTGCGGCAAGACCCCGCTGACCGCCCGCGACCTGTCCAAGTCCTACGGCTCGCTGGAGATCTTCAACGACGTGGACCTGGCCATCGACCGGGGCTCCCGGGTGGTCATCCTCGGGTTCAACGGTGCCGGCAAGACCACGCTGCTGCGGATGCTCGCGGGCGAGGCCCAGCCGGACACCGGTGAGGTGGTCCCCGGGCACGGGCTCAAGCTCGGCTACTTCGCCCAGGAGCACGACACCCTGGACCCGGACCGGACCGTGCTGGAGAACATGCGCTCCGCCGCCCCCGACCTGGCCGACACGGAGGTCCGCAACGTGCTGGGCTCGTTCCTGTTCCAGGGCGACGACGTGTCCAAGCCGGCCGGGGTGCTCTCCGGCGGTGAGAAGACCCGCCTGGCGCTGGCGACGCTCGTGGCCTCCTCCGCGAACGTGCTGCTCCTGGACGAGCCGACCAACAACCTGGACCCGGCCTCCCGCCGGGAGATCCTCAACGCCCTGCGCACCTACGAGGGCGCGGTCGTGCTCGTCTCGCACGACGAGGGCGCGGTCGAGGCCCTCGATCCCGAGCGCGTGGTGATCCTGCCCGACGGCACCGAGGACCTGTGGAGCCAGGAGTACCAGGACCTCATCTCCCTCGCCTGACAGCGGGCGCCCCGCGGGCGGCACCCGGCAGGACCCGGAGACGACAGGGACGCGAAGCGGCAGGGCCGGGCAGACCCCGGCAGGGAAGGACGTGACGTGGACACCTCGCTCCCGGAGCGGATCCGCGCGGGACTGCGCCAGCACGACCTCGAGGAGGTCCGCGACCGCGTCCTGCAGTGGGCGCTGCCCGAGCAGGTGGACCTGCTGGAACGCCTCGCCCCGGCCGAGCGTGCCGTGGTGTACCGGCTGCTGCCGCGCGAGGGCGCGTTCCAGGCCTTCGTCCGCCTCGACACGCCGCTGCAGGGGGAGCTGCTGACGGCCCTGCAGGCCGAGGAGGTCCACGGGCTCGTGGCGGAGCTGGACCCGGACGACCGGGTCAGGCTGCTCGACGAGCTGCCGGCGACCGTGGCCCGCGCCCTGCTCGTGGACCTGTCCCCGCAGGAGCAGGACGCGACCGGGCTGGTCATGGGCTACCCCGCCGGTTCCGTGGGGCGCCGGATGAGTCCGGAGTTCGTGGCCCTGGACCGCCGGATGACGGTGGCACAGGCGCGGGCGGCGGTGCTCGAGCGGATCGACGACGCCGAGACGGTCTACGCGCTGCCGGTCCTCGACGAGCACGAGCGGCTGTGCGGGATCGTGGGGCTCCGGCGGCTGCTCGCCACGGACGGGTCCGTGCCGGTCGCGGACGTCCTCCGCGAGGCGGTGACCGTGGAGGCGCACGAGCCCGCGGAGGTGGCCGCCCGCCGGTGCGCGGACGAGAAGCTGCTCGCCCTGCCCGTGGTCGACGGGACGGACCGGCTGGTGGGCATCCTCACCTTCGACGACGCCCTGGACGTGCTCGAGGAGGCGGAGTCCGAGGACGTCGCCCGGTCCTCCGGTGCCGAACCGCTGCGGCGGCCCTACCTGTCGACGCCCGTGCGCGCCATCGTCCGCTCGCGGGTGGTGTGGCTGCTGGTCCTGGCCGTCGGTGCGACGCTCACCGTCCAGGTGCTCGAGGTCTTCGAGGCCACCCTGGAGCAGATGGTGGTCCTGAGCGTGTTCATCCCCCTGCTGATCGGCACGGGTGGGAACACGGGCAACCAGGCCGCGACCACGGTCACCCGCGCCCTGGCCCTGGGGGACGTGCACGTCCGGGACGTGGGGCGGGTGGCTCTCCGCGAGGTGCGGGTCGGCGCTCTGCTGGGCGGCGCCCTGGGCACCGCCGGGCTGCTGGGCGTGGGTCTGCTCTACGGCTGGGGGATCGGGGCGGTGATCGGTCTCACGCTGCTGGCGGTGTGCGTGCTCGCGGCCACGGTGGGCGGCGTCATGCCCCTGGTGGCCCGCGCCCTGAAGGTCGACCCCGCGGTGTTCTCGAACCCGTTCATCACCACGTTCGTCGACGCCTCGGGGCTGGTCGTGTACTTCCTCATCGCCTCGGCGGTCCTGGGGCTCTGAGCCGGGCCCCGGGGTGGCGGGCTACCGTCCTTGGCGCTCGAGGGCGTCGAGCATCGCATCCTCCTCGTCCTCCCAGGTGGGGCGGGAGCGCCTGCGCTGCGGCCTGGGCCGCATGAGCGACTTGAGGTGGGCCGGCATGTCGTCGGCCATCTCCAGCTGGCGCACCACGAGCTCCTCGTCGCCCTCGCCGATGTAGTTGCCGTCCGCGTCGTAGAAGCGTGCGAGCCGGCGCTCCATCTCCTCGGCGAACTGACGGTCCCACGCGTCGTTGCGGGCCTGCTGGCGGGCGGCGTAGCCGTAGGCCACGAAGAACAGGGCCGCGAAGGCGTACCACTGCAGCGAGTAGGACAGGTGGGGTCCGGAGTCGATCTCCGGTTCGGGGGCGGGCGCCGGTGCCGCCGCGGGCGCCGGGTCCTCGGCGAAGACCTCGGCGTAGGCCGACGTCCCGATGGGCAGGCCCCAGCGCTCGCGCAGCTCCTCGAGGTCGATCGAGGCGATCTGCCCCTCGGGGGCGCCGCGGCGGACGGCCGGCTCCCCGGGCTGGAGCCGGGCGGTGACCCTGACCACCCCGGCGGGCGGGGCGGGGACCTCGTCCGGCATCCCGTTGGCGGCCTCTCCCGTGGGGATCCAGCCGCGGTCCAGGACCACGACGCCCCCGGACTGGGTGCGGAACGGGACGAGGACCTCGTAGCCGACGCGCCCGTCCTGCGGCCGGTTGCGGACCAGCACCTGGTCCCCGGTCAGGTACTCGCCCGTGAGCCCGACGGGGTGCCACGTGAGGCGTTCGTCGTGGGCGGCGAACTGCTCGGCGGCCGGCGCACCCGTGAGGGGCTCGGCGCGGTAGTTCTGCGTGATCTTGGTGTTCTCTCCGACGAGGTGGTCGTTGCGGTCCATCTGCCAGCCGCCCAGGTACACCGAGACCACGGCGGCGGCGCAGGCCAGGAGGAAGAAGCCGAGCCACTTGCCGCTCAGCAGGAAGCGGTAGTCGCTCATCCCCCGTGCTCCTGGGCGGGGCCGGGCCCGGCGAGCGGGACGGTGTCCTTCCAGAAGCCGCGCGCGCCGAGGAACTGCTCGAGGTCGCCGCGGTGCGCGGGACAGGCGAGCCACACCTTGCGGCGCTCCGGGGCGTGCAGGCGCGGGTTGTTCCAGCGGATCTGCCACGCGGCGTCCGCCCGGCAGCCCTTCCGGGAGCACTGGGGGGTCTCGGGCCCGGCCGGGGGAGCGTCGGCGCCTCGCGGGGACAGCGATCCGAGCAGGTCGAACTCCACGGCGGTCGTGCTCCTCAGGGTCTGCGGTCGGGTCCCGGGCCGGCCCGCGGCGGAATCAGGCCGCTCCGCGGCGCCGGGTGGTGTCGTCCTCGACAGTAGCCGAGGAAGCCGGGTCCCCGCTGGGAGCGGCCGTGCTCCCGGAGCCGTGCGGAGCGGGCTCGTCCTCGCCGTGGCCGGCGACGAACTCGCCCTCCAGCACGAAGCCGATGGCCGGCGGCTCGGCCGGCGGCGCCGGTTCCGGTGCGGCGGCCAGCGCGGGTGCCTCGGGCGGCTCGTAGTAGTGGCTGGTCCGGGTGGAGCGGTCGTTGCTGTTGGCCAGCAGCACCGCCATCCACGGCAGGATCGCCACGCCCAGGATCGCGACGCCACGGACCCAGACGTTGTCGACCGCGACGAACACGATGAGGCACACGATGCGCAGGGCCATCTGGATGCTGTAGACCTTCATCCGGTGGCCCATGTCCTGGGTGTGCGGCTCGGCGGTGGCCGTGATGGAGTGGACGTCGTCCTGCCCGGCGGTCTCGCCGGCGGTGAGATAGCGCTTGGTCATGGTCCTCCCAACAGACGTTCAATTGTCTCACCGGGGTCCGACATCGAGAAGGTGCGGCCCGTGTGCCGACCTCCGCCCGCCCACCCCGGCCGGTCCCGGCCCGACCGGTACCATGGGGGGGATTTCTCCGCCGGCCCGCGCGCTCCGCGCGGCGTCCCGGCGCTCCGCGTCCCACGACCGAAAGGCCCTCTTCCCATGGCAGACGAGCAGCGCAGCCCGGCCCCCCGTACCGTCCTCGTGACCGGCGGCAACCGCGGGATCGGACGGTCGATCGCCCAGGCCTTCCGGGACGCCGGGGACAACGTGGCCGTCACCTACCGCTCCGGCGAGGCCCCCGAGGGCTTCTTCGCGGTGCGCGCCGACGTCACCGACTCCGCCTCGATCGACGCCGCGTACAAGGCCGTCGAGGCCGAGTTCGGCCCCGTCGAGGTGGTCGTGGCCAACGCCGGGATCACCCGGGACACCCTGCTGCTGCGGATGAAGGAGCAGGACTTCCAGGACGTCGTGGACACCAACCTCACCGGCGCGTTCCGGGTGGTGCAGCGCGCCGCCAAGGGCTTCATGCGCCTCAAGCGCGGCCGCGTGGTCCTGATCTCCTCCGTGGTCGGGCTCTACGGCTCGCCCGGGCAGGTCAACTACGCCGCGTCCAAGGCCGGCCTGGTCGGCATCGCCCGCTCCATCACCCGGGAGCTGGGCGGGCGCAACGTGACCGCCAACGTCGTCGCCCCCGGGTTCATCAACACGGAGATGACCGCGGCGCTGCCCGAGGACACCCAGCAGAACTACCTCGCCTCCATCCCGGCCGGCCGCTTCGCCGAGCCGGAGGAGGTCGCCGCCGTCGTGCGCTGGATCGCCTCCGACGAGGCGAAGTACATCTCCGGCGCCGTCATCCCCGTGGACGGCGGCCTCGGCATGGGCCACTGAGCCCTGCCGCCCCACGTTCCCCGCACGTTCCACCGCACCCGTTCCACAGAAGGAGCACCATGAGTTCACTTGCAGGCAAGACCGCGGTCGTCACCGGGTCCTCGCGCGGCGTCGGCGCCGACACCGCCAAGCTGCTGGCCGGCGAGGGCGCCAACGTCGTCGTCAACTACCGGCAGAAGGCGCCCCGCGCCAACAAGGTCGTCAAGGAGATCGAGGCGGCCGGCGGGAAGGCCGTCGCCGTCCAGGCCGACATGACCGAGCCCGAGGACGTCCGCAATCTGTTCGCCCGCGCCGTCGAGGCCTTCGGCGGGGTCGACGTGCTCGTGCTGAACGCCTCCGGCGGCATGGAGACGGACCTCGGTGAGGACTACGCGCTCAAGCTCAACCGGGACGCCCAGGACGACACCCTCACCGCGGCGCTCGAGCACCTGCCCGAGGGCGGGCGCGTGGTCTTCGTGACCAGTCACCAGGCGCACTTCATCAACGACGTCGAGACCATGCCGGAGTACGTCGAGGTCGCGAGGTCCAAGCGGGCCGGCGAGGACACCCTCACCGCGCGGATCCCGGAGCTGACCGAGAAGGGCATCACCTTCGTGGTGGTCTCCGGCGACATGATCGAGGGCACCGTGACCGCGACCCTGCTCAACCGGGCCCGCCCGGGGGCGCTCGAGGAGCGCCGCGAGGCCGCCGGCAAGCTCTACTCCGTGCAGGAGTTCGCCGAGGAGATCGCCCGGATGGTCACCGCGGACGTCCCCACCGGCCACGTCGAGCTCGTCGGCGGCGCAGACGACTTCCTGGCGAAGGCCGGGCGCAAGGAGGCCTGACGGGAATCCGCCCGGCGCGCGACGAGGTGACGCCGGTGTGCCGCCCGAAACGTCTCCGGGC
>NZ_JBHVDI010000044.1:0-23266 GCF_042802875.1 Kocuria sp. NPDC057446
GTGCGGGGCCGCCCCTTCGGACGAAGCCATGGAGAGGGTCCGGAACGGACCCGCGGGTGTCCCTACTTCTTGGACACGGCCGCCTTGAGCTTGGAACCAGCGGTCAGCTTGACGCCGTGGCCGGCCGGGATCTCGATGGTCTCGCCGGTCTGGGGGTTGCGGCCCGTGCGGGCGGCGCGGTCGGTGCGCTCGACGGCCAGCCAGCCCGGGATGGTGATCTTCTCACCGGCGGAGACGGACTCCTCGAAGACCTGGAACATCGCGTCCAGGACGCCGTTGACGGCGGCGTTGGTGGTGCCGGCCTTCTCGGCGACCTCTGCGACGAGTTCACTGCGGTTCTTAGCCATGTTCATGTCCTCCTGGACTTGGGGTCGTGGGGAAGCGCGGCACGGCGGACCGATCGCGCTCCTGCGTCAGAAATTACCAGCTGGACTTGGAGATGCCGGGCAGTTCGCCGCGGTGAGCCATGTCGCGGAACCGGACGCGGGAGATGCCGAACTTCTGGAGGGTGCCGCGGGGACGGCCGTCGATCTGGTCGCGGTTGCGGAGGCGGACCGGGGAGGCGTCGCGGGGCAGCTTCTGCAGGCCCAGGCGGGCCTCCTCGCGGGCCTCGTCGGTGGCGTTCTCGTCGACGAGGGTCTTCTTGAGCTCGGCACGCTTCGCGGCGTAGCGCTCGACGACGACCTTGCGCTGCTCGTTCTTGGCGATCTTGGACTTCTTGGCCATGGATTCAGCGCTCCTCGCGGAAATCGACGTGCTTGCGGACGACCGGGTCGTACTTCTTGAGCACCATGCGGTCCGGGTCGTTGCGGCGGTTCTTGCGGGTCACGTAGGTGAAACCGGTGCCGGCGGTGGACTTCAGCTTGATGATGGGACGAACGTCCTTGTCCTTGGCCATGCTAGATCTTCTCCCCACGTGCGATCATGTCGGTCACGACGGCGTCGATGCCCCGGGCGTCGATGACCTTGATGCCCTTGGCGCTGACGTTGAGCGTGACGCTGCGGCGCAGCGACGGCACCCAGTACCGCTTCTTCTGGATGTTCGGGTCGAACCGGCGCTTCGTGCGGCGGTGCGAGTGCGAAATGCTGTGCCCAAAGCCCGGCTGAGCTCCGGTCACCTGGCAGTGCGCTGCCATAGTGTTCTCCTCCAATGTTGACGAAATGACGGCACGCAGTGGGTGCCGCAGATGATCACTCAGCTGCGGCAACGGGCGTCCCGCCACCTTCAGAATTGCCACCGTTCGCCAACCGGGCCCTCTCGTAAGGCCCGCGGCCGGAACCGGCGAAGGCCTCGCCACGATGAAGACGGTGAAGATCAAGGTGCCGGAAGGTGGACTCCACCACACGACAGCCTTGAAGTCTAGGCCCGGACGGACTTCCCCGCAACCTGACGTCAGGTGTGACCAGCTCCGGGTCAGTCTACCGGCTCCCCGGACCCCCGCAAACCGGGGACCTCCCGGTCAGCCGCACCGGGCGGGGGCCGCCGGCTCCGCACGGGCCGCGGGACCGGCGGGCACCACCGGGTGCGGGCGGAGCGTGGTGTACGCGGGACGGCGGGCCGCGACCGCGTCCCCGGAGGAGGTGCCGCGCAGCCGGCGCCCGATCCAGGGCAGCAGGTACTCGCGCGCCCAGTAGAGGTCCTCCTTCAGCACGCCCGGGCTCGCCGTGACGGGCAGCCGGTCGGTGGGCGGCAGATCCAGGTCGTGGTGCACGCCCAGCAGCTCGAGCATCCGGGCGGCCACGTGCGTGTGCCCCGCGGTCGACATGTGCAGCCGGTCCACCGCCCAGTAGCGCCAGTCCTGCAGGGTGCGCATCCGCCAGTAGTCGAGCACCAGGCACCCGTGCCGGTCGGCGATCTCCCGGACGTGCTCGTTGTAGAGCGCCTGCCGGGGCCGGGTCCAGGACGTGGGGGCCTCCCGGCCCGGGTCGAAGGCCGTGAACAGCACCACCTGGGCGCCGGAGTCCCGCAGCCGGGCGACCGCCCGCTCGTAGAGCTCCATGAGGGCGTCCACGTCCACCCGGGGGCGCAGCATGTCGTTGCCGCCGGCGTAGAGGCTCACCAGCGTCGGCTCCAGGGCCAGGCACGGCTCGAGCTGCTCCTCGACGATGCCGCGGAGCAGCCGTCCCCGGACCGCGAGGTTCGCGTAGCGGGTGTCCGGGTGGGCCGCGGTCAGCTGCTCGGCCACGAGATCGGCCCAGCCGCGCACCCCGTTGGGACGGGCGGGGTCGGGGTCGCCGACCCCCTCGGTCATGGAGTCCCCGAGGGCCACGTAGCGGACGGGGGGTGCGAGCGGCACGGCGGCCGGGCGGGGCGTGGTGGGCTCCGTCATGCGGTGTGCTCTCCGTTCGGGGCGGCGGCGGCGTGCGGGCGGGCTCGGCGGGGTCCGGTCAGGGGGCCGTGCGGTCGGCCTGCCGGGGCTGCTCGGGCTCCCCCACGGCCCGCACGCGGGACCGGTTGCCGAGGGCCTCGTTGACGGCGCGGACCAGGGAGTTCGCCCGGGGGTTGTCCGGCAGCTGCTCGATCAGCACGGGGTTGCCCGCGGAGTCGGCCAGGGGCACGCGCCAGTTCGGGTACTCGTCCCCCGTGCCGGGCTGGTTCTGCATCCGCCGCTCGCCGACGGCGTCCACGAGGGAGACGTTGAACAGCAGCGCCGGGGACTGCGCGAGGTAGCGGTGCAGCGCCTCGATCCGTCCCTGCTCGTCCGTGGCGTCCCCGTCGGGCAGCAGGCCGTCCGCGGCGACGGCGGCGAAGAACGTGTCGAGCTGCCGGCGGGCCTCGGCCCGTTCCTCCTCCACGGGCCGGGCCAGGAGGCCGAGCTCCTGGCGCACGTCCACCTGCACGCCCTCCAGGAAGCCCGCGGTGGGCGGGAAGTCGTGGGTGCTGACCGAGGCCATGCTCAGCTCCCGGTACTGCGCCGGCGGGAGCGGCTCGTCGCCGTCCACCTCGAACCACAGGATCGAGGTCCCCAGCACGCCCCGCTCCGCGAGGTACTCGCGCACCCACGGCTCGAGGGTGCCCAGGTCCTCGCCGACGACGACCGCACCCGCCAGCTCCGCCTCGAGCGCGAGGATGCCGACCATCGCCTCGTGGTCGTAGTAGACGTAGGCGCCCTCGGAGGCCTCGTGGCCGTCCGGGATCCACCAGAGCCGGAACAGTCCCAGGACGTGGTCCACGCGGATGCCGCCGGCGTGCCGGAAGATCGTGCGCAGCATGTCCCGCCAGGGCAGGTAGCCGGCCTCGGCCAGGCGCTCCGGGTGCCACGGCGGCTGGGACCAGTTCTGGCCCTTCTGGTTGTACATGTCCGCCGGCGCGCCCACGGACACGCCGGAGGCCAGGACGTCCTGGAGCGTCCACGCGTCGGCGCCCTGCTTGTGCACGCCGACTGCGAGGTCGTGGATCACGCCGATGTCCATCCCGGCCAGGTGCGCCGCGCGCTGGGCGGCCTCGAGCTGCTCGTCCAGCAGCCACTGCATCCACACGTGGAAGTCGATCCGCCCGGACAGCCGGGTCCGCGCCTCCACCGCGTACGGGGCGTCCAGGCCCGCCGCGACGTCGTCCCACTCGGGGGCGTCCTCGCCGAGCTCCTCCCGCAGCGCGCACCAGAGCCCGTAGTCCTGCAGTCCCTGCCCGCCCTCGGCCACGAACCGGCGCAGCTGCTGCTGGCGGTGCGGGGAGCGGCGGACGGTGAACAGCAGCTCGAGGCTCTTCAGCTTGGCCGCGTAGGCCTTGTCCCGGTCGATGGTGCTGGTGTCGAGGTTGTCCCGGCGCTGGATCGCGGCCAGCGTGTTGACGACCTCGAGGTCGGCCGGGCGCAGGTACGCGTACTCCGGGACCTCGGCGATGCGCAGGTAGAGGGGGTTGAAGAAGCGGCGGCTGGTCGGCAGGTACGGCGAGGGCTCCACGGGCGGGGCCGGCTCGGCGGCGTGCAGCGGGTTGACCAGCAGGTAGTCCGCCCCCTGCTCCCCCGAGATCGCGGCGAGGCTCGCGAGGTCCGAGGCGTCGCCCACGCCCCACGACCGCCCCGAGGTCACCGAGTAGATCTGCGCCATGTAGCCCCACCGGTGCCGGCCGTGCAGCCGGTCGGTGCTGGACAGGTGCCGCGGGGTCACGGCCAGCGGCGTCGTGGCCGCGCGTCCGCCGTCGACCTCGGAGCACTCGGCGCGGACCTCGTACCAGCCCACGGCGATGCTCTCGGGCACCTCGAAGGTGGCCTGGCCGGTGAGGACGCCGTCCACGTCGCGCGGGGAGCGCCAGTTGTCGACCTGCGGGGCCGTGGTCCGGGTGCCGTCCTCCGCCACGAGGCTCACGCGCACCGTGGAGCCGTGCGGGACGTGCACGGCGAAGCGGGTGCGCTCCTCCGCGACGGCGACGACCACGGGCGGGAGCACCCGCCGCCAGGGCGCCAGCTCCCGCTCGGCGAGGCACGCCTCGATCGCGGCGTCGTCGCCGGCGTCCGCGCCCAGGGCGCCGAGCACGGCGCGCAGCGTCGGCTCCGGGACCTCCCGCTCCTGCCCGTCGAACCCGGAGTAGGTCGTGGAGACGCGGTAGTCCTCGGCGAGCCGGCGCAGCGCGCCGGCGGTGGTGGTGGTGTCGGCCATGACCCCCACTCTAACCACCGGCGCGGCCCGAGCCGCAGGTTGCTGACGATCCGTGGGGCTACGCCAGGGTGCCGGCGACGTCGATGACGAAGCGGTACCGCACGTCCGAGGCGACCACCCGGTCGTAGGCGGCGTCGACGTCGTCGGCGCCGATCAGCTCGATCTCCGCCTCCACGCCGTGCTCCGCGCAGAAGTCCAGCATCTCCTGGGTCTGGGGGATCCCGCCGACCATCGACCCGGTGAGCACCCGCTGGCGCCCGGCGAGAGCCATGGCCCGCACGCTGTACGGCTCGGTGGGCAGGCCCACCGAGCACAGCACGCCGTCGACGCGCAGCAGCGACAGGTACTGCTCGACGGGCAGGTCCGCGGAGACGGTGTTGAGGATCAGGTCGAAGCGGCCCCTGTTGCGCTCGAACGTCTCCGGGTCCTTCGTGGCCCAGTAGTCGGTCGCGCCGAACGCCAGGCCGTCCTCCTGCTTGGACAGGCTCTGGCTCAGGACCGTGACCTCGGCGCCCATCGCGGCCGCGATCTTCACGGCGACGTGGCCGAGCCCGCCCATGCCCAGGACGGCGACCCGCCGGCCGGGTCCGGCGCCCCAGCGCCGGAACGGGGCGTACGTGGTGATCCCGGCGCACAGCAGCGGGGCGGCCCGCGCGGGGTCGAGCGCCTCGGGAACGCGCAGGACGAAGCGCTCGTCGACCACCACCGCACCGCTGTAGCCGCCCCGGGTGGGGGTGCCGTCGGCCTGGGGGGTGTTGTAGGTGGCCGTCACGCCTTCCGTGCAGAACTGCTCCTGGCCGTCGGTGCAGTACTCGCACCGGCCGCAGGAGTCCACGAAGCAGCCGACGCCCACCGTGTCACCGGGCGCGAAGCCGGTCACGGCCTCCCCGACGGCGCTGACGCGGCCGACGATCTCGTGCCCCGGGGTGACGGGGTAGTGCGTGCCGCCCCACTCGTCGCGCGCGACGTGGATGTCGGAGTGGCAGATGCCCGCGAAGTGGATCTCGATCTCGACGTCGTTCGGACCGACGGGACGGCGCTCGATCGTGGTGCGACGGAAGCCGGAGTCGGTGGAGACGGCCTCGAGGGCGGGAACGGTGGTCATGGGGTGCTCCTGTCGTGGTGCGGAGGCCGCCCGGCGGAGGTCGCCGGGCGGAGGTCGTGCGGTCTGGGGTCGTGCGATCCGCGGTCGTGCGGTCTGGGGTCGTGCGGTCTGGGGTCGTGCGGTCCGCGGTCGTGCAGTCGGGCCGGTGCGCTCACCAGGCGTGGGCGACGAGCTCGTAGGAGCGGGCGCGCACCTCGGGGTCGTGGGCGTAGCTGTTGAGCATCAGCTCGTCGGCCCGGGTGAGCTCGACGATCTGCTCGAGGTCGGCGACCACCCGTTCGGGCGTGCCGACCGCCGACACGGCCAGGTGCTCCTGCACCATGCCCGCCTCCGCCGCCGTGAGCTGCACGTGCTCGACGGGCGGCTGCAGCGGACGGCGGTCGTTGCGGGCGATCCCGCGCACCAGCAGCTGGTGGGTGCTGAACTGGCGCCGCGCCTCCTCGTCCGTGTCGGCGGCGAGGACGTTCGCCGCGACCATCACGTGCGGGCGCTCCACCGTGGCGGTCGGGGCGTCCGCGTCGAAGCGCTGGCGGTACAGGGCGATGGCGTCCATGATCATGGCCGGGGCGAAGTGGGAGGCGAACGCGTAGGGCAGGCCGAGCCGGGCGGCGACCTCCGCGCCACCCGTCGAGGAGCCGAGGATCCACAGGGGCACGTCCGTCCCGCGAGCCACGGGCGCCCGGACCGTCTCCTGCTCCTGACCACCGAAGAGCCGCACCAGGCGGCGCACGTCGGACTCGAAGGTGTCGTGGCCGGCCTGGCCCCGCCGCAGCTCGAGGGCGGTGCGCAGGTCGGTGCCCGGCGCCCGGCCCAGGCCCAGCTCCACGCGGCCGGGATGGAGGTTGGCGAGCGTGCCGAAGGCCTCGGCCACGGTCAGCGGCACGTGGTTGGGCAGCATGATCCCGCCCGAGCCCACGCGGATCCGCTCCGTGACGGCGAGCGCCTGCCCGATGAGCACCGCTGTGGCGGAGGACGCGAACGCCTCCGTGTTGTGGTGCTCGGCGTACCACAGGCGCCGGTAGCCGGACGCGTCCAGCCGGCGGGCGAGCTCCACCGCCTCGCGGAGGGCGTCCGCGGTGGAGCGGCCCTGCGACAGGGGCACGAGGTCGAGCGCGGACAGGGGGACGCGGGGCGTGGCGGGCACGGGCTGGGCTTCTTCCGTCGGGAGGGCACGTTGGGTTTCGGTGGCGGCAACGGCCCGGGCCGGGCTCATTATTCCGGGATCCGCACGGGCGTTGCCCTCCTCACACCCCCGCCCCGTCCGGGGCCCGGTGGGGCACCATGGGAGCATGACGTCTCTCCCCGCCCCCACGCCGTCGCTGCCCACGCCCTCCGGCGAGCTGACCGCCCCCGCCCCCGGGTGGGCCCCGGCGTGCGTGGTCTTCGACTGCGACGGCATCCTCATGGACACGGAGGCGAACTGGGCCCGGGTCCAGCGCGCCGTCTCCGAGAGCTACGGGCTCGAGTTCACCGAGGCGATGCAGCGCCGGATGATGGGCTGGTCCGCGGCGGACGTCGCCACCTCGATCGCCGACGCCGCCGGGGCCGACCGCGCCTCGGTCCACGCCGACGTGCTGCGCACCGAGGAGCAGACCCTGACCGGGCAGATCGTGCCCCTGCCGGGTGCGCTCGAGACGGTGCGCGCGTTCGCCGAGCGGCTGCCCGTGGCCGTGGCCAGCAACTCCACGAGCACGATCCTCGGCGTGAAGCTCGAGCAGGCCGGTTTCGCCTCGCACCTCAGCACGTGGGTCTCCTCCGAGGACGTGCCGCGGGGCAAGCCGGCCCCGGACATCTACACCGAGGCCGTGCGCCGGCTGGGCTTCGCCCCCGGCGAGGCCCTGGCCGTGGAGGACTCCGTGGTGGGCGCGACCTCGGCCGTGGCCGCGGGGCTCGTGGTCGTGGCCGTGCCGTCGGTCCCGGACGGGGACCCCGTGCCCGCGCACCACCGGGCGGCGGCGCTGACGGACCCCGCCTTCCGGGAGCTCATGACCCGCTGGCTGGGCTGAGCCAGGGCCCTCAGCGGTTCCAGAGACCGTAGGTCTGCGCCAGCTCTGAGACCTTGCGGGCCCGGGCCAGGCGCGGCAGGTAGCTGCCGTCGCCCACGACGTGCCCGGAGTCGTGCTGCGTGATGAGCTCGCGCGCCCAGGTGATCTCCTGCTCGCTCGGGGCGAGGTTGAGGTTGATCCCGTCCGTCTGCTGCGGGTCCAGGCACAGCTTGCCCGTCATGCCCATGGACTGCGTCACGGCGCACGCCTCGGCGAGCTCCTCGTCGGAGGCGCCCACGGTCGGGCCGTCGATGGGACCGGGCAGCTCTCCCACCCGGGAGGCCACGACCAGGCTCGAGCGCGCGAACGCCAGCGCCATGGGGTCCGCGCTGGCACCGGTGTCCCGGCGGAAGTCGCCGACGCCGAAGGCGAGCCGGAACACCCCGGGGGCGCGGGCGATGTCGTTGGCGTTCATGATCCCCACGGCGGACTCGATGAGCGCGACGACGGGGGTTCCCGCCGGCGCCATCATGGCCGTCTTGGTGATGTGGTCCGGGTGCTCCGTCTTGGCCAGCATGATGCCGCGCAGGTGGCCGACCCGGCTGAGGGCGGCGAGGTCCTGCTCCCAGTACGGGGTCGTGATGTCGTTGATCCGCACCCACGCGCTCGCCCCGGCCTCGAAGGCCTCCACGACGTTGCGCCGGGCCTGGTCCTTGCCCTCGGCGGGAATGGCGTCCTCGATGTCGAACACGACGGAGTCCGCCTCGGACGCGAGCGCCGTGGGGAAGACGGAGGGGTCGGCGGCCGAGGTGAGCAGCCACGAGCGGGACAGGCGTGCGGGCAGCGCGGCGGCGCGCTGGTTGCGGTAGGGGGCCACGGGAGGTCCTTTCCGAGAGGTGGGCGGCGGGGACGGGAGGCCCCTGGGAGCCCGGTCCCCGCGGGCGGGACCGGGCCGTAGGAGCTGTCCAGTCTAGGCGGCGCGCCGACCCGGCGGAACGTTCAGACGGTCAGGGGCGTGTGACGTCCGTCAACCCGCTCCTCCGGGCGGACGGGGCCCGGCGCGGTCCCGTCCCCGAAGGGCGAGCCGCCGAGGTCCTCCCGGCCGTGCGGGGACACCCAGTTCTCCAGGTCGGGGCCGACGGGTACGATCCCGGACGGGTTGATGTCCTCGTGGACCACGAAGTAGTGCTGCTTGATCTGCTCGAAGTCCACGGTGTCGCCGAAGCCGGGCGTCTGGAACAGGTCCCGGGCGTAGGCCCACAGGTGGGGCATCTCGGTGAGCTTGTTGCGCGAGCACTTGAAGTGCGAGTGGTAGACCGGGTCGAAGCGCACCAGGGTGGTGAACAGCCGCACGTCCGCCTCGGTGATGTGCTCGCCCATCAGGTAGCGGCGGGTGGCGAGGCGGTCCTCGAGCCAGTCCATGGCGGCCCACAGCCGGTCGTAGGCCTTCTCGTGCGCCCCCTGGGAGCCCGCGAAGCCGCACCGGTAGACCCCGTTGTTGACCTCGGTGTAGACGCGCTGCATGACCTCGCGCATCTCGTCCTCGAGGGCGGCCGGCCAGAGGTCGGGCGCGCCCTCGCGGTGGAAGGCGGTCCACTCCTTGGCGAGGTCCTCCGTGATCCGGGGGAAGTCGTTGGTGACGACCTGGCCGCCGGCGATCTCCACGATCGCCGGGACGGTGATCCCCCGCGGGTAGTCGGGGTAGCGGGCGAAGTACGCCTCCCGGAGCCGCTCGATGCCCAGGACGGGGTCCCTGCCGTCCTCGTCGAGGTCGAACGTCCACGAGCGGACGTCGTGGACGGGACCGGGCAGCCCCACGGACAGGGCGTCCTCGAGCCCCAGGAGCCGCCGGACGATGAGGGTGCGGTTGGCCCAGGGGCAGGCCCGCGCGGCGACGAGCCGGTAGCGGCCGGCCTCGACGGGCCACGCCCGGGCCCCCTCGGGCACGTCGGCCCGGGCGGGGTCGCGGACGATCCGGTCCTCGATGTAGGCGGTGTCCCGGGTGAACTCCTCCCCGGGGTGCACGTAGGCGCCGGCCGTGCTGAACTCGGACCGCTGAGTGCTGCGCTGTGACATGGTGGCTCCTCGCGGTGCGGCGGGACGGGGCGCCACCGGCCGGGACGGCGGTCGGCGGCGGGACGGCCGCACCACCCGCCCCTCTATTTTGATGATATGTCCATCACAGCAGGTGCGCCAGGGGCGTTCCGTCGGAGGCGAGGTCTATGGTGGAGGCGTCCAGCACCTCCCAGCAGAGAACAGCCCCGCCCATGAGCACCCACGGCAACGAGCCCGAGTACGGCCAGCGCCTCCCGCCGCAGCACGTCCCGCCCCGGCCCGCGCCCTCGGCCGCGCGGGCGCCCGCGGCCTCGGCGCGGGCCGCCCGCCGGATGGCGCGGGGGCTCTCCTTCACCCTCGTGCTGCTGGGCCTCCTGATCGGCGGGGGGCTCACCGCCCTGGGGCAGGCGTGGGGCTGGGCAGTCGGAGCCCTGCTCGCCCTGCCCGGGCTCGCCGGCTTCGTCGTCGTGCAGACCCAGCTCCACCCGGCCCTTCGGGACGCCTCCGTGCCGCCGCTGCGGAGCCGCTCGAAGCTGTGGCTCATCCCCGCCGTCCTGCTGCTGCTGGGCCTGCTGCCGCTGGCCGCGGTCTTCGCGGTCCAGCCGCTGCTGGCCGGCACCGCCGGCGCCCACCTGGCCGACGAGTACGTCAGCGTCCTGGTCGTCTCGGGAATGACCCTGGTGGTCGCCGCGGCCCTCGGGTTCGGCCTCGTGGCCATGGCGTCGTTCACGCCGGCCGATGACGACGACTCCCCGCTGCGCCCCACCGGCTACGCCGAACGCCTCCGCCGGCCGGCCCGCGGCCCCGCGGACCACTACGACTCGGAGTGGATCCACCGCCGCCCCGCACGCTACGGCCGCGACGCCGGCGACCACCCCGGCCCGGGCGGCACCCCGCCGGAGGACCTGACCGGCCGTTGACATTTGTTGACACGTCACGATAAGCTCGGGGTTTTCCCGCCCCACGAGAGGACCGCCGCATGAGCCACCCGGAGACCGACGAGGTCAACTGGCTGTCCGACGAGGAGCAGCGCGTCTGGCGCGGCTTCCTGGCCCTGAGCCGCGGCATGCAGACCGCGGTGGACCGCCAGCTGTCCCGGGACAGCGCCCTGTCCGGCTCCGAGTACGAGGTCCTCGTCCAGCTCTCGGAGAGCAGCACGGGCGTGATCCGCTCCCGCGACCTGCTCCACGAGCTCGGCTGGGAGCGCAGCCGCCTGTCCCACCTGCTCTCCCGGATGGCCCGGCGCGGGCTGCTGGAGCGGCTGCCGTGCGACAGCGACGCCCGCGGCCTCGACGTGCGGATCACCCCGGAGGGCCGGCACGCCATCGAGGCCTCCGCCCCCGGCCACCTCGAACTGGTGCGGGCGGCCCTGATCGACCACCTGACCCGCGAGGAGATGGACGCGCTGCTCTCGATCTCCGGCAAGGTGCTCCCCCGGCTCGAGAAGCTGGGGCTGTGCTGACGCCGGGCTCCTGAGCCACCGCCGGCCAGGGGTCCCGGTCGAGGCCCGGCCGCTCCGGTCCGGGCCGGCCGGACCCCGGACAGGGAACAGGCCCTGCCGCATGGGGGGATCGGCAGGGCCTGTCAGGCATCCCGATCGGGGGAATGGGACACCATACGTCGGCAGGAACTATCCGGAGGCAGATGGGGGGATCACCTCCGGGCCATCGCCGACGACAGATTTACCTTAGACCCAGTGATCTGCATGAGCAAGCCGTCTGTGCGTTTTTTGTCCCCGGTGTCGCCCCCGGCCGGGAGCGGGCCGCCGGAGCACCTGAAGGCGCCCCCGGCCCGCCCCGGAACACACCGGGAACGCCCCCGCCGGCCGGAGCCGACAGAGGCGTTCCCGGTGCGCCGCGCACCCCGCGCGCCGCATGCCCTGCGGGTGTCGTGCCCGCGGGGAACGGTGCTACTTGCTCTGGCACTCCCTGGCGAGGACGTGGTCGCAGACGACCTCCTCGCCCTCGCCGCCGTCGGCGCGCGCCCTGTTCCTCGCGGAGAAGACCGTCCAGTACCACCTGGCGCACAGCTACGGGAAGCGGGGCCTCCGGCCCCGCAGCGAGCTCGCCGCCCGCTACCGGCCGCCCGAGTGACCGGCGCCCCGGTCCGCGCCGCTACTTGACGTCGGAGGGGTGCTTGGCCAGGGGCACCACGGTGATGTCCATGTAGGGGAACAGCGGAAGGTTCTGCAGGATGTCGTGCAGCTCGTCGTGGGAGTCGACGTCGAAGACCGAGTAGTTGGCGTACTCGCCCACGACGCGCCAGATCTCCGGCCACTTCCCGGAGCGCTGCAGCTCCTGGGAGTAGGCCTTCTCGGTGGCCTTGATCTCCGCGGCCTCCTCGGCGGGCATGTCGGTGGGGAGGTCGATGTCCATGTGGACCAGGTACTTCACGGTGTGTCCTTCCGTCGGAACGGGTGGTGGGTGCGGAACGGCGGGGCCGGGCCTACCGGTCGGTGCGGTAGTGGGCGAGCTTGTCCTCGTCCACGGCGGTTCCCGCCCCGGGCACCTCCGGCACGCGGATCCGGCCGCCGGCGATGACCACGGGCTCGGCGAGGAGGTCGTCGGCCATGTCCAGGAAGTTGGACGGCTCCCCGGCCCGCTTCGAGGTGTGGGCCGGCGCCGCGCCGAAGACCACGGAGTCGACCGTGCTCACGATCTTCGCGGCCTCGGTGAACCCCGAGCGGGCGGCCTTCACGGCCAGCAGGTTCGCCCCTCCGGTGAGGATCTCCTTCGCGGCCTCCCCCAGGTTCGGGGCGGACTCGTCGGCGGCGATGGGGATCGTCGAGTGCTCCACCAGCCGGCGGCGGCCGAGCACCTCGCGCGCGTCGTCGGGCTCCTCGAGGGACTGCAGCCCCAGGTCGGCCGTGCGGCGCAGCACCTCCATGGCCTCGTTGGCGGACCAGCCGCGGTCGGCGTCCACGGAGAGCTCGGCGGCGGGCTTGAACCCGGGCATGTGCGAGACCCGCATCGAGTCCGTGAACCCGCCCGGCAGCCGCGTCACCGGCTGCCCGAGGAACTGGCCGATGACGCCCCAGAGGGCGAAGCCCACCGCGCCCTTGGCGGTCTGGTTGTGGACGGTGCGGGCCGGCACGGCCTGGACCTTCTCGCGGTCGAGGACGTCCAGGCCCACCAGCTGGGGGGCGAAGACGTCCTCGACCACGGCCACGATGGACTTCTGGGTCTCGCCGTAGGTGCAGGGCCGCGGCGGGGTGTCCGCGGTGCCCACGACCCCCTCGTCGGTGGTGATCCGCACCAGCACGTGGTCCGCCTCGTGGACGGCGCCCGAGGCGAGGTGCAGCGCGTGGACGTAGGGGATCGAGTCCGGGATCGCCTCGACGGTCGCGATCTTCATGGGTGGACGGGCCTCTCCTGGGCGGGCGGGACGGGGGCTCCGGCGGCGGCCTGGGTGTCGACGACGAGGTCGATGAAGTTGTGCAGCAGCGCGGAGCGGTCCTCGCGCCGCCACGCGACGGCGAGCTCGATCTGCGGCGAGTGCTCGATGTCGCGGTAGACGACGCCCTCGAGCTGGAAGGCACGCACCCCGGCGGGCACCACCGCCACCCCGCCGCCGGCCGCCACGAAGGACAGCAGCGTGGACGTCTCCCCGGCCACCTGGGCGATCCGGGGCTGGAAGCCGGCCTGGCGGCAGACGTCCGCGGCCGTGCGGTAGAGCACGGAGTCGGGCGGGTAGACGATGAACTCCTGGTCCTGCAGCTCGTGCACCGCCACGGGCCGGTCCACGGCGAGCGCACTGAAGGAGGGCAGCGCCACCACGAGCGGCTCCCGCGCGACGACCCGGTACTCCACGTCCGGGGGGGCCACGGGCGGGCGCAGCAGGGCGGCGTCGAGGGTGTGGTCCCGCAGCCCCTCCTCCATGGCCGGGGTCAGCATCTCGCCGTGCAGCACCAGGGACAGCCCCGGCATCGCCTCCTTGGCCCGCCGCACCACCTGGGGCATCACCCCGTAGGTGGCCGAGCCGGCGAAGCCGACCCGCAGCACGCCCGTGGCGCCCTGGCCCACCTGGTAGACGTCGGCCTTGAGGCCCTCGATCTCGTTGATGATCCGCCGCCCCCGGTCCAGGAGCACCTGGCCGGCGGCGGTGAGGTCCACCCGCCGGGTGGTCCGGTCCAGCAGCCGCACGCCGAGCTGCTCCTCGAGCTGGCGGATCTGCTGGGACAGCGGCGGCTGGGCCATGTGCAGGCGCTTGGCGGCGCGGCCGAAGTGGCGTTCCTCGGCCACCGCGATGAAGTAGTTGAGCTGCCGGATCTCCATCGTGGGCAGTCGTCCTCCCGCTCGGTCGGAGGGGTCGTCGTCGACCAGCACCCCCGCATTCATTCAGAGGATACACCGAAAAGCTCGGATTAGAACACTGTGGCATCCCAATCAGCACAGCGTTCCGGGGGCACCCGGTGGTCGCGGCCCGTGACCGGCGCCCGGGGAGGTGGTGCAATGGGCCCATGCGCACCGACATCACCGCCGACCGGCACGGCTCCTTCGTCCGGGCGGTCAAGTCCCTCGTGGTCCCCCGTCCCATCGCGTGGGTCAGCTCCCGCTCGGCCGCGGGCATCGACAACCTGGCTCCGCACTCGTTCTTCACGGTGGCCTCGGAGCGGCCGACGATCGTCCAGTTCGTCTCCGTCGGGGAGAAGGACAGCCTCCGCAACATCCGGCACAGCCGGGAGTTCGTGGTCAACTTCGCGCCCGCGGGGCTGTTCGAGCAGATCAACGCGACCGGCACCGACTACCCGCCCGAGCTCAGCGAGTTCGACGCCGTGGGGCTGACCCGCGAGCCCTCGCTCACCGTGGCCGCCCCCCGCGTGGCCGAGTCCCCCGCCGCCATCGAGTGCCGGCTGCACGGGGAGCCCATCGCCGTGGGCGACAGCTTCCTGGTCCTCGGCGCCGTCACCCACGTGGCGGTGGACGAGGAGGCCATGGACGAGCGGGGCCCCGTGGTGGCGTCGCTGGGCCCCATCGCGCGGCTCGGGCGCGACGAGTGGGGCGAGCTGGGACGGATCCGGTCCGCCCGGCGGGTCCCCTACCGGGACGCCGTCCCGGAGGCGGACCTGCCCTGAGACCCCGGGCTCAGGGGCGCACGCCCGTGCGCCGCAGCTGCTCACGGACCTCGCGCCGCTGGATCTTGCCGAGCATCGTGCGCGGCAGCTCCTCGACGGCCACGACCCGCCGGGGGACCTTGTAGCGGGCGAGCCCGGTGTAGCAGTGCTCGCGCAGGGCCGCCTCGTCGAGCTCGGCGCCCGGCACCAGGGTCACGGCGGCGACCACCACCTCGCTGCCGCGGGCGCCGGCGAGGCCCACCACCGCGGCGTCCTCGACGGCGTCGTGCCGGCGCAGCATGTCCTCGACCTCGCTGGGGGCCACGTTGAAGCCGCCGGTGATCACGACCTCCTTGAGCCGGTCGACCACCCGGAGGAACCCGTCGTCGTCGACCGTGACGATGTCGCCGGTGCGCAGCCAGCCGTCGGCCGTGAGCGCCCGGGCGGTCTCGTCGGGCCGCCCCCAGTACCCCTGGAAGACCTGCGGGCCCCGCACCCACAGCTCCCCGGGACGGTCCCGGGGGACGTCCTCGAGGGTGTCCGGGTCCACGAGCCGGATGTCGGTGGACGGGAACGGGACCCCGATGGAGCCGGCCCGGCGGGAGCCGTTGAGCGGGTTGCAGGCCACCAGCGGGGAGCACTCGGTGAGCCCGTAGCCCTCGATCAGGATGCCCCCGGTGGCCCGCTCCCACCGTTCCACGAGGGGGACCGGCAGGCTCATGGCCCCGGAGACGGCCACCGGGATCCCCCGCAGGTCGACGCCCTGCTCCGGCGCGGCGTCGAGGAGCTTCTGGTAGACGGGCGGCACCGCGGGCAGCACGGTGGGCCGCGTGCGCTTCATCGCGCCCAGGACGAGGTCGGTGCGCACGGTCGGGAAGAGCACGAGCCGCGCCCCGAGGGACATCGCGAAGGTCACGCCGAGGGTCAGCCCGAAGGCGTGGAAGAGGGGCAGGACCCCGTGCACGACCTCGTCCTCCCCGGAGCCGAGCCAGTACCGGCCCATGAGGGCGTTGGACTCGAGGTTGCGGTGGGTCAGCATCGCGCCCTTGGGCAGGCCGGTGGTGCCGGAGGTGTACTGCAGGAGGGCGAGGTCGTGGGCGGTGGGCCGCGGGTGCTCCGCTCCGATCGGGGCGGCCGCCAGCAGCTCCCGCCAGGGGATCGTGCCCGGGGCCGGACCGGTGAGCTGCGCGCGGGAGGCCCGTGCGCGCGGCAGCGGCAGGCGCAGGGCCAGCCGCTTCGCGCGCGGCATCGCGGCGGTGACGTCCACGGACACGACCGTGTCGACCCGCAGGTCCGCGGGCAGCGACCGCACCCGGCCGGCCGCCCGGTCCCAGACGATCGCCACGCGCGCCCCGTGGTCCTCGAACTGGTGGCGCAGCTCGGGGGCGGTGTAGAGCGGGTTGTGCTCGACGACGACGGCGCCCAGGCGCAGCACGGCGTAGAAGGCCACGACGTGCTGCGGGCAGTTGGGCAGGACGAGCGCGACCCGGTCGCCGTGGCGCACGCCGAGCCGGCGCAGTCCCTCGGCCGCGCGGTCGACCTGCCGTCCCAGGTCGGCGTAGGAGGTCGTGGCCCCGAAGAATTCGAGGGCCGTGCGCGCGCCGTGGCGGGCGACGGAGCGCTCGAGCATGTGCACGAGGGACGTCTCCGGCAGCTCCAGGTCCGCGGGGACGCCCGGGTCGTAGCTGGCGGTCCAGGGGCGGGCGCGCAGGACGTCGCGCACGGTGTGCTCAGGCATGGTCCCGACCCTACTCGGCGGCGGTGGCCCGGCGCCCCGCCCGGCGACACCCGGCGCCCGGCGGGACGGCTCGCCGGTCCCGGTCCGGGACCGGCCGTAGACTCCGGTGCCATGACGCCCTCCACGACACCCGGCTCGCCCTCCCCCGACGACCCGATGCCCTGGTCGGACACCGGTCCGCAGGACTCCCCGGACGCCACCCGTCCGCTGCCCCCGGTCAGCCGGTTCGCCGCCCCGGCCGGCGGCACGGCCCACGACGCCCCGGACGCGGACGCGGGGGGCGGCGGGACCGAGGACTGGTCCTGGTACGACGACGAGGACGACCAGCACACCCGGCCGCTGCCCGCGGTGACCGCCCAGCGCCCCGTGCAGGAGGACCCGGGCCCCCGCACCGACCCGACCCCCGCCGTCGGGTCCGCCACGGCCGGGTCCAGCACGGTCGGGTCTCCCGGCGCCGTGCCTGCCGGAGGGCGCGGCGCCGACCCGGGTGCCGCCGCGCTCCACGACCCCGGGCCCGGCGCCCCGTCCGGCGTCCCCGCCGACGCCGCGACCCGTCTCGCCCGGCAGCGGGAGGAGTTCGGGGGCCTCCAGCTGGTCCCCGGCTTCTTCGGCTGGCTCAGCGCCATGGCCCTGACCTGGCTGCTGCTCGCGGCGGCGGGTCTGACCGCGGCGGCACTGGGCCTGCGCCTCGTGGACGGGGTGGGCGGCGTGGTCGACGACCTCGCGGCCGGGTCCGCGGCGGCCTGGACCGGCGCGGCGGCCCTCGGCCTGGTCGAGTTCCTCGCGTTCCTGGGCGGCGGCTACGCCGCAGGCCGGATGGCGCGCTTCTCCGGGGCCCGGCAGGGCGTGTCCGTGTGGCTGTGGTCCCTGTTCGGCCGGTCCGTGGCCACCGTGGCGGGACTGGTGTGGGCCGACACCGTCGGCCTGGCGCCCGTGGGCGTCTCGGCGCAGGCGCTGATCGGCGACCTGCTGGTCCCCGGGCTGCTCGCGGTCCTGGCGGTGCTCGCCGTGGACCTGCTCGCCGCGGTGCTCGGGGGTCTCTGGGGCGTCCGCTACCACCGCAGGGTCGACCGCTGGGGGGACACCTGGGCGGATCAGGGCCGGTAACACGGCGTCCCGGCGCCGTGTCGGGTTCGCATCCCACCACAAGAAGGGGGACAATCGGAGCACCTCGGTGAGATCCGTCACCCCCACGCGGAAATCCGCGGACCGGCCCGCCGAGCAGCACCCGGAGGAAACACCCATGCCGTCCACTCTTGTCGCCGTCGTCGATGACCACGAGGTCGTCCGTGAGGGTGTCCGCCTCGTCTCCATGACCTCGCAGGCGGACGTGAAGCTCGTCGGATCGGCCTCCACCGTCCCCGGCCTCCTCGACCAGCTGGGCCGCGACCCCGAGAACCCCGCCCTCACCGCCCAGGGCGCCAAGCGGATCGAGTGCGAGGTCGTGCTCCTGGACCTGTCCCTCGACGACCGGTCCCGGCCCGCCACCAACGTGGAGCTCCTGCGCGCCGCCGGCATGAAGGTGCTCATCTTCAGCATCGGCGAGAACGCCGCGCTGATCCGCGAGGCGCTGCGCGCCGGCGCGCTCGGGCTGGTGCGCAAGTCGGACCCGCTCGAGCACGCGATCGAGGAGGCCCGCAACATCGCCGAGGGCAAGCCCGTGATCACCAAGGAGCTCGCCGCCGCGATCGACGGCGACGTGGAGTTCTCCCGGGCCAGCCTCTCCCCGCGCGAGCAGGAGACCCTGCGGCTCTACGCCTCCGGGTTCGCGCAGGTCCAGGTCGCCCGCCGGATGGGGATCAAGCAGAGCGCCGTCAAGACCAACATCGACCGCATCCGCGAGAAGTACGCGCGCGTCGGGCGACCGGCGCCCACCAAGATCGACCTGCGCATCCGGGCGATCGAGGACGGGCTCGTGGAGCCCACGGCGGACATCACCACCGCGGAGAAGCATCTGTGACCCGCTCCTCGCCCCGGTGAGGGCCACCGCCCCGTGAGCCACGCCGCGCCCCGGTCCCCGCTCGCCTACCGGAAGGTCCCCGCCCGGCGGCGCCGCAGCAGCCTCCTGGTGCCGACCTCGCCGCAGGAACTGGGGATGAACTCCTACCGCATCCACCTGCTCGCGAACATCTGCCACGGCCTGGTCGTCGTCGCGCTCTTCCTGGAGGCCCTCACCATCGTCGGGGAGCAGCTGCCGGCCTTCGAGCGCTGGCACCTGGTGTTCCTGCTGGCGCTGCTGGTCAACGGCTGCGTCCTGCTCCTGCTGAGCGCCCGGCGGCAGGTGCGGACGTGGCCGGTGCTCGTGACCCCCGTGCTCGTGGCGCTCGCCGTCCTGACCCTCCCGCTGGCCTGGACCGGCGCCGCTCCGCCGCAGGACCCGTGGGTGGAGCCGTTCATCCTGCTCGCGGCCGCCGCCACCGTGGTCGCGTGGAGCAGCGAGCTGGCCGTCGCGTACCTGGCGTCGGTCACGGTCTTCTACGTCATGGTCCTGGTGCGGGTCACGGAGTCCGCGGACGTGATGGGCGTGCTGTTCGACGCCACGAGCCGGATCGCCTTCGGCGTGGTCCTGGTGGTGCTGATCAGCCTGGTCCACAAGGGCGGGCAGAACGCGGACCAGGTCTACGCGGCCGCGATCGCGCAGGAGCTGCAGCTGAACCGCACCCGCTCCCAGGCCGAGGAGCAGGAGCGGCTGGACCGCCTGATCCACGACAACGTCATGGCCGCCCTGCTCGACGCCGGGCGGGCACCGGGGCCCGTCCAGCGCCGCACCCGGGAACTGGCCCAGCGCGCCCTCGAGGTCCTCTCCTTCGAGGAGCGCCGCGCCGAGGGCAAGGGCACCACCATGGTGCACACCCTGCTCGACGACCTGCTGGAGTCCCTGTCCCCCTGGCGCAACCGGGTGCGCTTCAACAGCATCACCCCCTACATCAGGCCTCCCGGCCAGCCGCGCCCCCTCATCCCCGTGGAGACGGCGCAGGCCCTCGTGCAGGCGGTCACCGAGGCGGTCTCCAACAGCGCCCGCCACGCCGGCACCGAGGTCACCTTCGTGACCATGGACGGCGGCGTGTGCCCGCCCACTCCCCTCAACCCCGAGGGCTTCTTCCTGCGCTTCCAGGTGGTGGACCGCGGCCGCGGCTTCCAGGTCCGCAGCATCGACTCGCGCCGGCTCGGGGTGCGCGTGTCCATCCTGGGCAACGTGCGCCACGTGGGCGGCGCGGTGGACGTCGACAGCGCACCGGGGCGGGGCACCCGCGTGACGATCCTCTGGCCCCGGGACGCGCAGCCGTGATCTCCCGCACGCTCTTCCACCCCCTCAGCCTGGTGGCCACGGCGACGTTCTTCCTCATCCCCGTGGTGCTCGGCGTCCTGCAGACGCGCAGCATGGACAAGCCGGACCTCATGCAGGCCGCGCTCGTGACCTATGTGATCGCGGTGGCGGTCGTCGTGTACCCGTACGGGCAGCGCCGGCTGCCCGACCTGCCGTGCGCCCTGGGCGTGCTCCTCATGCTGGTGTCGATCCAGCGCTCCTACGACGCCCTGGACCCCCAGGCCGAGCTGTTCGGCGGCCAGTGGTTCACCCTGGGCTTCGACGGGTTCCTCGTGGTCCTCGGCATCCGGCGCCGCGGCGGGTGGGGCTGGGCCACGCTCGTCATCGCGGTCGCCGTGTCCATGACGTGGGGGGCCCGCTCCGCCCTGGGCCTGTGGGACGCGGCGCTGACGAACGCGGCGGCGGCGGCCCTGCTGCTGGCGAGCCAGCTCATCGCCCGGGAGTACGACCGGGCCTCCGCGGCGTTCGCCGAGGCCCGGGACATGGTGATCTCGGCGCGCTCCCACGACGAGGCCCAGCAGGACACGGTCAACGCCTCCGTGCAGCGCGTGCACGAGGTGCGCCGCCTCGCGGGCGGGCTGCTCGAGCGGATCGCGCACGACCCCTCCCCGGTCTCGGACTACGAGATCGAGCAGTTCCGGCTGACCGAGGCCCAGCTGCGGGACTCGATCCGGGGCCGCTCGGTGGCCACCCCCTACCTGCTCGAGGTCACGCGGGCCGCGCGGGCCCGGGGCGTGCTGGTGGACATCCTGGACGAGCGCGGCAAGCCGCTGCCCACGGCGGTGCTGCGCGCGGCCACCCGCCAGGCCATGGAGGTGCTCAACGCGGCGACCTCCGGCTCGGTCACGATCCGCGCCTTCCCGGAGGGAGAGCCCACCGCGGTGTTCATCGTCCACGACGGCAACGCCGCGGACGACGAGCCCGTGGCCATCGAGATCGCCGACGGCACCGGGGCGGTCTCCCGGTTCTGACCGGTTCCGACCGGTCCCGCCCACCGTCCGGGCGCCCGCACTGCACCCGCCGGCCGGCGTCCCGCGCGCGGACGGCGCCGTCCACAGGCGGCCGCCCGCCCCCCGGCCCGCCGCCCCCGGGTTCCTACCGTTGCCCCATGGACACCGCTTCCACCGGGCACGCCCCGCACCCCGCCGACGCCGCACGACACGTCCCCGACGGCCGCTCCCCGACCGACGACGCCTTCCGCGCCGTGCTCTGCGGGGACGGCCTGCGCCGCTGCCCCTGGGGCCCCACCGGCCCGGCCGCGCTCGAGGAGCACGACCGGCGCTGGGGGACGCCGCCCGGGGACTCCCCGGACTGGTTCGAGGCCCTCGGCCTGGAGATCTTCCAGGCCGGCCTGGCCCGCTGGAGCATCGCCCAGCGCCGGGAGGGCCTGCGCCGGGGGCTGCGCGGCTTCGTCCCCGAGGAGGTCGCCCGGATGACCGAGGACGACGTCGACGAGCTGCTCCTCGATCCCGCGGTGATCCGCAACCGGGTCAAGATCGAGGCCGTGGTGCACAACGCCCGCGCCTGTCGCGGACTCGGGCCGGAGGACTGGGCCCGGCTCACCGGGGACCTCCGGGCGACCGCCGCCGAGCCGCCGCTGACGGTGCTGGAGGAGGCCGGCTGCTCCCCCGAGGGGGACCGGCTGGCCGCCCGGCTCAAGGAGCTGGGGCTCGTGTTCGTGGGGCGCACCACCGCCCACCGGTTCCTGCTGCGCACCGGGGTCCTCCCCGGGCACCTGGCCGGGTGCTTCAGGGCCGGGACTGGAACCGGAGGATCCGGGTGACGGC
The DNA here is from genome assembly GCF_042802875.1 of Kocuria sp. NPDC057446. Lineage (NCBI taxonomy): Bacteria > Bacillati > Actinomycetota > Actinomycetes > Micrococcales > Micrococcaceae > Kocuria > Kocuria sp. NPDC057446. Next base: position 21,651 of record NZ_JBHVDI010000044.1, read on the forward strand.
CTCCTCCACCCGGTCGGGCCCCGCCGCGAAGGAGAGCCGGACCGCGCGGTGGCCCCGCGCCGCGTCGAAGTCGAGGCCGGGCACCACCGCGACGGCCTCCGCCTCCAGCAGCCGGCGGCACCACTCCAGGGAGCTCCCGTACCGCTCGAGCTGCTCGCCGAGCTCCGCGTAGAGGTAGAAGGCCCCGTCCGCCGGGGCGACCTCTCCCCACCGCAGCGCCGGCAGCGCGTCCAGGAGCAGGCTCCGGGAGCGCGCGAACTGCTCGACCGCCCGGTCCGCCTCGGCGTAGGACTCCGGGCCGAAGGCCTCCACCGCGGCGTGCTGCGCGGCGGCGGGCGGGCAGAGGCTGAGATTGCCGGCCAGCGCGTCGACCGCGGCCGCGAGGTCCCGGGGCAGCAGGGCCCAGCCCAGCCGCCAGCCGGTCATCCCCCAGTACTTGGAGAAGGAGGAGATCACCACGGCGTCCCGGTCGTGCTCCCACGCGCTGGTGCCCCGGTACGGCCCGCCCCGGCGGGGAGCGCCGTCCGCCGGGGCGGTGTGCACGATGCCGTGGTAGATCTCGTCGCTGATCAGGCGTGTGCCGTGCTCGGCGCACCACCGGGCCAGCGCCGCCAGCTCGGCGGGCTCCAGCACGGTGCCGGTCGGGTTCGCCGGCCCCGCCACCACGAGGCCCTGCAGCGGCCCGTGCTCGGCGACCGCGGCGTCGAGCATCCCGGGCGTGGGCTGGAAGCGGGTCGCCGCCCCGCAGTCGAGCTCCACCACGTCCGCGCCCAGGGCGGCCAGGGTGTTGCGGTAGGCGGGGTAGCCCGGCCGGCACACCGCCACCCGGTCCCCCGTGTCGAACGCCGCCAGGAAGGCGAGCACCAGGGCCCCGGAGGTCCCGGTGGTGATCGCGACGTCCTCGGGGCGGACGTCGATCCCGTACCACCGGGCGTAGTGGCCGGCCACGGCCCGGCGCAGCGGCTCGATCCCGAGGGCCGGGGTGTAGCCCAGCCCCTCGTTGCGGGCGTGCACGCGGGCCGCCGCCCGCGCCACGGGGCCCGGCGCACCGCCGGAGGGCTCGCCCGCGCAGAGGGAGACGACGTCCCGGCCGGCGGCCCGCAGGCGCTCGACGTCGGCGAGGATCTCCATCACCCGGAACGGCGGCACCGCCGAGCGCGCGGAGGGACGGGGCGGCAGGGGCGCAGGCATGGGCCCAGCCTACGGCCGCCGCCCGCCGCGTGGCCGCGGTCACGTCCCGTCATGCGCACTTCGGGGGACAGACTTTCGTCCAGACCTCCGCAATACTGGTTCCAGTCCTGGACGTCAGGAGGCCGCGCTGAGGCGGTCACCGGGCGTGGGGGGACAGGTCTCCGGCAGCAGTGCCGGGGGCCGACGGGCAGGTTGTCACCGCGGCCGGCGTCGCACGAGTGATCCGTCGTGAATGAGATGTGTGATTGTGTCTGGGGGGATTTCAATCACGGGTCCACCGGAGATGGGGCGCCGGGCACGGGAGACAACCGCCCTGCACCACGTCGGAGCGGCGCCGGGCCACGGCCCGGCGGGGAGAGCCGCAGGACGTGGCGGCACGCGCGTCGACGACGCAGCACACGGCCCCGCACCGATCGGTGCGGGGC